>DAITAE010000269.1:0-6609 GCA_036824445.1 Streptosporangiaceae bacterium
TGCCGGGGCCTGCCGACCCGCCGGGGCCTGTCCACTTGCCGGGGCCGCGGTGTGTCCGCCTGGTGGCGCTGGGCTGCCCGCCGGGGTGCGGGACGGGGCGGCCGGAGTGGCGGACGGCGCAGCCGTGGGTGATGAATCAGCAGCACGTGCGGCGGAAGCAGCGGCCGGTGTCGCCGGGGAAGCGGCGGGCGCAGGCGGCGCAGCAGTGGGAGTGGACGCAGCGTCCGCCGTGGGCGGAGCCTTCGCCACGGCGGGACCTGGCGCCGGTGCCACGGTCGCGGACCCGTCCGGTGCCGGGGGCGCGGCGGTGCCAGAAGGCCCGGTGGACCCGGGCGCCCCCGCGGGCGGCTGGTAGTCGGCGAAGAAGTTCCACCACGCTCTGTCCACCGAACCCGGATCGTCCAGGTAACGCTGGTAGAGCTCATCCACGAGCCATTCGTTGGGACCGAAATCCGCGCTGGTCGGCGTCGGCGGCGCCTTCCCGTCGGCGCGGTCGCTGGCTGGCTCGGTGGGTTCCGCGGACGCTCGCGGCGGTTCCGGAGGCACGGCGGACATTGCTCTCTTCCGACGGTTGGCTAGCTGATCTTTCCCCGCCCCTTAGGCTACCTGGGGCGAAGACGCTTGTATCCGGGGGTGAGGGTCCCGCGCCGCCGGAAATCCAGGCGCCGAAGGTCGTGCCTTTCCGGGCAGCGAAGGTCATGCCCTCCTGGTGAAGCGGTCCCTGTCATGCGGCGCGAGCCAGTTCACGTTGGGCCCCTTCGGGACGATCCGGGCCGGATTGATCCAGTCCTGCGTCTGGTAGTAGTGCCGCTTGATCTGCACGAAATCGGTCGTGTCGCCGAAGCCCGGGCGCTGGTACAGGTCCCGGGCGTACCCCCACAGGTTCGGGTAGTCGATGAGCCGGTGCAGGTTGCACTTGAAGTGGGTGTGGTAAACGGCATCGAACCGGACCAGGGTCGGGAACAGGCGCACGTCAGCCTCGGTGAGCTGCCCGCCGATCAGGAACCTGCGGTTGGACAGCCGCTCCTCCAGCGCGGCCAGGGTGGCGAACAGGGTGTCGAAGGCGTCCTCGTAGGCGGCCTGGGTGGTCGCCAGGCCCGCCTTGTACACGCCCTTGTTCACCGCGTGGAAGATGAGCGTGCTCAGCGCGTCGATGTCGGACCGCAGCTCGTCCGGGTAGAGGTCGGGCGCCCCGGGCCTGTGGTAGGCGCGGAACTCCGTTTCGAGTGTGACGTTGATCTGCTGAACGTCGTTGGTCACGATCCGGTGGGTCCGGGTGTCCCACACGCACGGAAGCGTGAAGCGGCCGATGTAACCGGCGTCGGTGGCCAGGTACAGGTCGGAGACGTACCGGGCGCCGGTGACCGGGTCAAGCCCGCCGGTGGTGGCCGGAAAACGCCAGCCCCGCTCATCCCTGATCGGATCGGTGAGAGTTAGGCCGATGACCCGCTCCAGGCCGAGCAGTTCGCGCACGATCAGCGCCCGCTGAGACCACGGGCAGGCCAGCGACGCGTAGAGCTGGTAGCGGCCGGCCTCGGCTGCGTACCCGGTGGAGCCGTCGCGCGTGATCAGCCCGGTAAAGCTCGTCGGCCGGGCAGTGTGGGCATAGGACTCGAGTTCCGGGCCCGGCTGTGGTGCCGCCATCAACCACCCCCTCGCAGGCCTGGAAAACGACGACGCGTGGACGCTCACTCGATGATGCCCGATCTTGCGCGGACGCGAGGCTTACCGGTAGATGTGGCTGGTCTCGGTGCGTCTATCGTCGAAGTCGGGCCACCTAGCAGACCCATCCGCCGGCCGCAGGGAGCGGGCGTGAGCGCGATAACCACCGAGTTGGGCCGCCTGTCGGGGCCGCTCGCCTACGCGCTGGTAGCCGCCCTGGTCTTCGGTGAGACCGCGCTGTTCTTCGGGTTCGTGCTACCGGGCGAGATCGCGGTCGTGCTGGGCGGCGTGCTGGCCAGCCGCGGTCGCGTCTCGCTGCCGTTGCTCATGCTGGTCGTGGTGGCTGCCGCGATCGTCGGCCCGCTGATCGGCTATGAGGTAGGCCGTCGGATGGGCAGCCGGGTGGTCGCCTCCCGGTTCCTGCGCCGGGTGTCCGGCCCGGTGGAAAGGGCAGCCTCAACGCTGAACGCGCGCGGCGCGGCCGCCGTGCTCGTCGGCAGGTTCACCGCGGTGCTCCGGGCCCTGATGCCGGCGCTGGCGGGCACAGCCCGGATGCCGTACCGGACGTTCGCCGTGTACAACGCGGTCAGCGGGATCGTCTGGGGGGTCGGCTACTGCCTGCTCGGCTACCTTGCCGGATCCGCCTACACGGTGGTCGAGCGGGAGGTCGGGACCGGGTTCGCGATCGCCATCGCCGCGCTGGTGGTTGCGGCGCTGGTCATCTGGGCGGTGCGCCGCCGCCGTCGTCCGGAGCCCGAGCCGCCCGGGAACGCGCCCGCGCTGGCCGAGAAGTCTGCGCTGGCCGATGAGCCCGCGCAGGCCGATGAGCCCGCGCTGGCCGATGAGCCGACGCAGGCCGAGAACACCGAGGGCGGCGGCGACCCATGAGTGTGGCGGCGTCGGCCGCCGAGTGGGTCCCCGGGAGCCGCACGACGGCGGCTCTCTTCGGAGCGACAGACACCGGCTGGGGGCGATGAATCGTCACTTCGGTGCCGTTTTCCTCGCCCGCGCTCCCTCGCTGGCACCTGCTGTCGCCACGGCCCCCGTGCTTACATCAGTGGCCGGAGGTGCGGACATTGCGCGAGTTCGGTGACCTTGAGATGGCGATCATGGAGGTCATGTGGGCCAGCGACGGCCCCCACGTCGTGCGCGAGGTCCGGGAACGGTTACGGTACGGTCGGCCAGTCGCGTACACCACGGTCATGACCGTGATGAACATCCTCCACCGCAAGGGGGTGCTCGACCGCGAGAAGCTCGGCCGCGCCTGGCGGTACTGGCCCGTGGAGGCACGCGAGGAGCACGACGCTCGCCTGATGGCCGAGGTCCTGCGCTCCGGCGGTGACCAGGACGTGACGATGCGGCGGTTCCTTGAGCGCGTCAGCGACGACGAGATGCGCAGCTTGTGCGGCGCGCTCGCCGCCGCCCCGTCGCGACGGCGGGGCGTGCCCGAGGCGTGCCGCCCGGCCGACTCCGTACGTGGGCGCGGAACCAGCCGGATCAGGACACCAACGCGCACCTGACCGGATCTCCGCAGGTGCAGGCGCCCGCGCCGCTAGCATCGTCGGGCGTGAGACACACCGCGTTCCTCCCTGGCTCGCGCATGCCCCGCTCACGCCGGGCCGCCCCGCCGGACAATCAGTGAGCAAGGACGCCGTCCCCGCCCATGGGGCCGCCAGCCTCGCCGTTTCGCCCTGGACGCTGCGCGGTGTCCTTCCCGCGCTCGGCCGCAGCCCCGCCCTGCGCGGACATCCCGGGGGGATCGATGCGGCGGGCCCCGGCCGGCCCGGCCTGGCCGCGGGCGGCGAGCGGCGGCCACCCGGCCCCGTATCCGCCTCGGTGGATGCGCCGAGGGCGGATGCCAGAACCGGGGCGGGCGGCCGGTCCGTGTGGCAGCGGTCGCAGAGCGCGTGGCGTGCCGCAGGACTCGAGTGGCCGCGGCAGGCGGCATGGAACCCAGCGGACGACGACCTGCAGCGCACGGAGCCGATTCCGGTCGTGTCGGCGCCGGTGGCGCCCGTGGACGTGGCCGCCGCGTCGGCTGTGCCGCCCGATCTGCCATGGGCGGCCGGTGCGCTATCAACTGGTGCACGGCCAGCCAGGCCCGTCCTCGCGGTCCGCGGTGGGCGGAGCCTCCGGCGTGGCAGGCGCACCGTCGTGGTGGGTGCAGTTGTCTGCATTGCGCTGTTCGCGACGGTGGTGGCGGGCATCGTCATCGCTGGCCCGCGCGGCGTCGGCCCGGGCCACGGCCCGACGGGGCTGGTCGTGGCCTACCCCCCGGCCCGGCTCGCCGACGGGCAGTTCGCTGGGCCGGGCGGGGCGCCCGCGCCCGTGGTGCCGCCCTCGCTTACCGCGATCGCCGCGGCCGGCCGCACGGTGGTGGCGGTTGGCTCGCAGGCCACGCTTCCGGTTGCGCGTCCCCTGGTCCTGATGTCGCCCGATGGTGGCCGCACCTGGCAGTCGGCCGCCCTGCATGCGCCCCGCGGTGATGCCACGGCCGGCGCCGTTCCGCTGATGGTCGCTGGTGGCCAGGGACGCTGGCTCGCCCTGGGGCCCGACGCCGTGTGGACGTCCACGGACGGCCGGTCCTGGCAGCTCGGGCCGGGTATCGCGCCGCTGGTCAGCGGTGACCGCGTGCTGGCCCTGGCGCGGACGAGCGCCGGGTACGTCGCCGTGGGCAAAAACCTGCACCCGCACGGATCCGACGTCGTGCGCACCCCCGTGCTGTGGATGTCCACCAACGGGCTGACATGGCAGCGCTGGGGGCCGAGCCAGCTCGACCTGCCGGCTGGAAAGGCGCGGGTCGTCGCCCTGCGGTGGGCGGCCGCGCACGGCGGCACGCTGATGATCGCCGGAGCAGTCACCCGCATAGTGGTGAGGCATCACGGGAAGCGGAAGGTGCGCTTTGTCAACGAAACCCGGGCTGTGTGGCGGAGCCGGGACAATGGCGCCCACTGGTGGCGGGCGAACCCCCCGGTCAACCGGCGGGCAACAGGCAGGCTCACCGGGCTCGCAGCCACCGGCTCCGGGTTCGTCGCCATCCGGCCAGGCCATGCCTCCCGGCATGCCCGCGCCGCGGTGGCCTACGTCTGGGGCCACGGGTCCACCTGGCGGTACGCCGGCAAGCTGAAGGCCCGCCGGCGTGCCTCGCTGTATGTGAGCTCCATAGCTGGCAGCGACCAGGGCGTGGTGGTGACCGCCACGATCCGTCATCACCGCGTGGCGCTGGTCAGCACGCATGGACGGTCCTGGCGCCGGGCGGCCGACCTCGGCCGATCCTCGGCCAATGCCATAACCGGGGCGACTGTCGGGCCCGGCGGCAAAGTCGTGGCGGCTGGCAGAAGCCGCCGTGGATCGTTCCTACTGGCCAGGGGACATCGCCTGCCGGTCGGCCAGGCAGCCCTGGCGGCAACGGCGGCCGCGGGCGTCAGCGTCAACGGCCTCGGCGTCGGACCTGCCGCGCAGGCCGGCGTCCGCCATGCCGGGCAGGCCGGCGTCGGCCCCGCCGGGCAGGCCGGCGTCGGCCCCGCCGGGCAGGCCGGCGTCGGCCCCGCGGGCAGATCGGCGTCGACCCCGCCGGACAGATCGCCGTAGGCCACGCCGATGGGAAACCGGCGGTCTGGACCCGCCCGCCCGGTGGCCGCTGGGCGAGGGCCACGGTGGCCGTGCCACCGTCCTGGCAGGGCACGGGCCCCGGACTGACCACCGTGGTCCACGGTGGTGCGGGCTGGCTCGCGGTCGGTGACGAGGGCGGCGGCGCCGCCCAGGCCGAGGTGGGGGCGGTCGGCACGCTGGAGTCCGCTACCGTCGCGCAAGGCGGGCAGCAGCCGGTCCTGGCAACCTCACCGGACGGATGGACCTGGCGGCCGGCCGCCGGTGCCGGGTCCGTGACCGGGCCGGGCCTCACGCTGACCGGGGCGGCGGCCGGGCCGTCCGGTTACGTGGTGAC
This sequence comes from Streptosporangiaceae bacterium, assembly GCA_036824445.1. Lineage (GTDB taxonomy): Bacteria > Actinomycetota > Actinomycetes > Streptosporangiales > Streptosporangiaceae > UBA9676. Next base: position 5,609 of record DAITAE010000269.1, read on the forward strand.
GGGTGTACGGAACGACCAGGGCCGGCCGGTGGCCGCGCTGTGGTGGTCGGCCGACCTTGCCACCTGGGCACCGCAGGGATCGTGGACGGGGGCCGTCCCGGATGGCGACTCGTCCGCACTGCTGGCCGTGGCGGCCGGCCGGACCGGTTTCGCGGCCGTTGGCGCCCTCGGCACGCACCCGGCCGTCTGGCTCTCCCGGGACGGCCAGGAGTGGCGGATGAGGCCACTGGCGCTGCCGGCCGGTGCCGGCAGCGCCGTGCTCCAGCGGGTGGCCGTCCAGGGGCGTCGCATCACCGCCCTCGGCGTGCAGGCGCGGTCGTCCGGGCCCGTGCCGTTCGGCGCTGTCTCGGTCGACGGTGGCGGCACCTGGCGGGAGATCTCGCTGCCCCGGCCCGGTGGCCCGGCCCTCGTGACGGCACTCGTCACCGTCGGCAAAGGGTTCCTCGCCACCGGCACGCTCGGCGGCGGCGGGACCCAGGATGTCATCGCCTGGTGGTCGCGCAACGGGATTGCCTGGCACGCGGTCCGGCCGGCCGGCACATGGCGGAGCGTGCCCGGCGCTCAGCAGATCACCGGCCTCAGCGCGTCCGGAACTATGCTCACCGGCGTCGGCTACACGGCTACCGGGACCGGGCGGCATCCCGTTCTGTGGCGGGCCCGGGTCCGCTGACCGGGACCGCGGGCCCGGCTGCGTCGGCCGGCCCGGCGAGATCGGCCGGGCCGAAGACGTCGTCGCGCCGGTGCTCCAGGCACGGCAGCACCGCCCTCACCCGGGCGGTCATGGCGCTGTCCAGTTCGGCCACGCCCACCTGCGGCCACAGCCCCAGATCTGCCCGGACGGCCCCCATGGGATCGACCAGCATGCTGCGGCCGACGCCGGTCGGTGCGCGGGTCGGGGGAGAAGCGGGATCGGGAACCTGCCCGGCCGCGGCGACCCAGACGGTGTTCTCGATCGCGCGGGCCCGCACCAGGGTGACCCAGTGCTCCTCCTTGAACAGCCC
>DAITAE010000270.1:0-6601 GCA_036824445.1 Streptosporangiaceae bacterium
GGCTCCAGCGCATGCCGGGCGCCCGGTAGTTGATGTAGGTCACGATGATGTTGAACCCGGCCAGGATCATCGAGATCCCCATCAGGCCGAAGGCGACCGCGTAGCTGTCCATCCCGGGACTGGCCTGGAGGCTCAGCGGCGCGTAACCGGTCCAGCCGGTCGGGAAACCGTTCCACAGGATGCCGGACAGCAAGATCACGTAGGCGGGTGGCGTCAGCCAGAATCCCAGCGCCTCCAGCCGGGGGAAGGCCATCCGCTTCGACCCGATCATGAGCGGGGCGAAGTACTGGCCGAACGGCCCGAGGATGACCGACGACATCATCATCATCATCATCGTGGAGTGCTCGCCCACCACCATCAGGTAGGCGCTCGGGCTCAGGACGTGGTACGTCGGCGAGAGCAGCTCGGTCCTGATCGCCATGGCGAACAGGCCGCCGGTCAGGAAGTAGGTGATCATCCCGAACAGGTACTGGATGCCGACGACCTTGTGGTCGAGGGTGTACCGGAAGTACTTCGCCAGGCCACCCACGGGCGCGTGCTCGATGTCCGGCAGCGGCTTGCCGACCATCAGCCGGCCGAGGTCGTTGAAGATCCCCAGACCGGCCAGCCAGCCGATCGTCCCGAGGACGTATCCGAGGACGACCGGCCAGTCCCTGGTGTCGCTGAGCCCTTGGGCGAAGTTGCCGCTCGTCGACTGCACGAGCCAGCCGAGCCAGTTACCGATGAGGTAGCCGATCACCGCGCCGAGCAGGCCAGTGTGGACGGCCGGCCTTCTCCACCAGGCCCGGGTCTCGGCCGGGCCGCCGGGTTCGCCGCCTACCGGCTGGATCCGGTCGGCACCCGGTGTCGTCTCGATGGCCATCCGGTCACCTCTTCGTCGAATGGGTGGTCAGTGCGTGCGCCGCCGCGCGCGGCCTGGGCCGCGTCACGGCGACACCGGATCGCCGGGGTCGCCCGACTGGAACAGGGATGGGTAGTAGTAACCGTTGGCGCCGGTGATGCCGGCCACCTTGACGAGGTCCTTGCCGAGCTGCGGGATGACCGTCGGGTCGTAGGTCAGCGCGTACCGCGGAAGGGCGGCGAGCACTCCCAGCCGCGCCTCCCTGGCCTGTATGCCCCTCGCCCACGCCTGGAACGCGGCGGGGGTCACCACGTGGCCGTAGTTGAACATGGCTCCGTGCCAGATCCCGCACAGCTCGCTGCAGCGGACGGTGAAGCTGCCCAGCTCCTGGGGCTTGGCGTACGCGACGTTGTCGACCCCTGGGTTGGCGTCCGCCTTCACCCCGAGCTGGTAGGGCCAGAAGCTGTGGATGACGTCCAGCGAGGTCACATGGAACTCGACCTGCTGGCCCAGCGGCAGCATGAGCGTAGTGCTCTCCATGCCGCCGAACTGCGGGAACCGGTAGGTAAAGGCCCACTCCTGGCCGATGACCTGGACCTGCAGCAGGTTGCTCGTGTTGGGCTTCCAGATCGGCGACGGGCCTTCGCCCGCGCCCGCGCCGGCCGGCACGATCAGCTGGACCGTGCCGAAGACGAACAGGCCGAGCACGATCACCGAGGTGGCGGTGATCCAGGTCGCCTGGACCCTGGTGTTGCCGTGGAGGGGCGGCCCGTCCTCGTCGTCGCCGGGCCGGTGCCGCCAGACGATGAGGGCGTAGGCGAAGTAGACCCAGACGAACAGCAGGACCGGTGCGGCCAGCACGGCCATGACCGCGATGTCGAACTGCTGCCCCTGGGCCTGGTCCGTCATCCGCCCGGGTGGCATGTGCGGGTACCACGCGAACCAGATGAGCAGGTCGGCGACGATCGCGAGCGGGAGCCAGATGAGGAACATGCGCAGCCCATGGCGTGCGCCGTCGGATGTCCTTACGGCGGCGTCGGCGTGGCTCATGAGGCCACCACCGTCATCTGGCCGGCCATGTACCCGAACGTCTGCATGGGACCGCCGTTGCCGTCGATGAATCCGCCCCCGCACGGGACGAAGCACTGCCAGCGGAACTCGCCGCCGTGGCTGGGCGTCCGGAAGCTGAACTTCTCCAGCGTGTAGGGGCCGGACACGCACGGCGAGGAACTGCACAGGCTCGCCGACGCATCGGGTGAGCCCACCGGGACGAACAGGTGCAGGCTGGGAATCGCGAACGTGTGCCCCACCGCGCAGTGCGACCATCCGTTGAGGGTCGGCGTGACATGCACGGCCCCCTGGGGCTTGCCGGGGTCCTTGAACTGCTGGAAGGCGATGACGTTGCCGATGGTGCCCTGGACCTGGCTCCAGTAGTTGTTGCGCGGTGGCGTGCACCCGTCGTAGCCCAGGATGGTGAGGTTCACCCTGGTATTCGCCGGGACCGAGAACAGCGTCGTGTGCACCCACGAAGCCTGGGACATCGGGTTCGCGCCCGGCTTCATCGTGTAGTAGCTCACCCAGTCGGGCCTGCTCGACGAGTTGTTCTGCGGGTCTTCCTGCAGGACGACGTTGACCTGGCCACCGGAGGCCGCGTGCGTGTAATCAACCGTGGGCAGGGTGCCCACCATGTAGTGCACGACCACGTACACCGCGACGACGACCACCGCGGCGAACGCCACCAGCAGGGTCACGACACGGACCGGCACAGACACCAGCCACCACCTCGCTTCTCGCGGCGCGCACTGCGCACACGGTTCGGGCCGGCCACGGTTGTCCCCCGGACCCGGCCGGATGCCTGTTACGGACCCGATCTTCTTGGCAGCCCGCTGCTATCGGCAACAATCCGGCCACTGCATGACCAAATTGTCATCCTCGGCTGAGCCCCAGCAGGTACCGTCTCCCTCGCGGGGTGGCCGTAAGCAACTATGAGTAAGTGGCAGGCTACACAAAGCTACCGAATGTGCCCGCGGCGACCCCGTCGGGCCCATCGGCGGCTTGTGCAATGGTTTGCTTCCGGCCGGTTGACCGGCCCCCCTTGTGCGGTGGACCCTCGTCAGAGGAACGCCACCTCATCGTTAAGCTGCGGTGGCGGGTAAGGCGAGATGACACGAGTGTCAATGACAGCATCCGGGCAGGCCGAGGGCGTGGCAGCCCCGCGCATCCTGCTGGTCGACGACGAGCCCCGGATCTGCGACTTCATCAGCAGGGCGCTGGAAACCGCCGGATACATGGTGGACGCCGCGGGCAGCGGCACCGAAGGGCTGCGGCGGGCCCTGGAGGGTGACTACGACCTGATCATCCTCGACCTGATCATGCCGGACCTGGACGGCAGGCGATTCCTGACCCGGTTGCTGCACGAACGGCGCGAGCAGGGGGTGCTCGTGCTGTCTTGCCTGGCGGATGTGACCATCAAGGTGGACTGCCTCGAACTGGGCGCTCAGGACTACCTGACCAAGCCCTTCTCCCTGGCCGAGTTGCTCGCGCGGGTACGGGTGCGCCTGCGCGGCGACTCGCACGCGCTCAGCGAGGTGGTCAGGGCCGGTGACCTCGTGCTGGACGTGGGCCGGCTGGAAGCCAACATCGGCAACGGCCCGGTGGCCCTGACCCGGCTCGAGTTCCTGCTGCTCCGTGAGCTGATGGAGCACGCGGGGCAGTCGGTCGGCAAGGGCCAGCTGCTTGCCTCGGTCTGGGGATACGACTTCGATCCGGGCTCGAACGTGGTGGACGTCTGCGTGCGGCGGCTGCGCTCCAAGCTCGGCTTCGACCTGATCAAGACGGTGCGCGGTGAGGGCTATCGGCTCGCCTCCTGAGGTCGTGCCCGGCGGGCGCCTGCACTGGCCGCACCGGCTGGCCGACCTGCACTGGCCGCACCGGCTGGCTGGGCCGCACCGGCCATCGGGCCTGCACTGGCCGCCCGGGCGGCCTCCGCTCCGCTGGCCGTTCGCCTGGCTGGACGTCGCGTGGGTGGCCTTCTCGCTGGCCAACCTCGTGGCCATCGTGGTCTTCTCGAGCTGGGAAACCGTCCCGTTCCACTTCATCTGGATCAGCCTCACGCTGCTTTACGGGTTCCGCGTCTGGTCGATCAGGCCGACTGCGTGGGTACTCGCGTTTGTCATGGTCACCACGTTCGGCGCCATCAGCTGGGACGTCTTCCACGGTGCGCAGAGCGCGGATGAGCTCAACGAGGTCCCGCTCATGGCGGCCATGTTCGGGATGATGGTGTGGCATGCACAGCGCCGGCTCGCCGCCCACAAGGAAAGTGCCTCGATCAGCGCGGAGAACGCACGGCTGCTCGCCACCCAGCGCCGGTTCCTGCAAGATGCCTCCCACCAGCTGCGCACCCCGATCACCATTGCGCTCGGCCACGCCGAACTGCTGGCCAGCCAGCTGGCCAGCAGCGGCAGCCATGAGGAGCGCGACATCAAGGTGGTCGTCGGCGAGCTTGTCCGGCTCCGGCGGCTGGGCGAGCGACTGCTGATGATCGCCGCCGCAGAGGACCCCGAGTTCCTGCGTCCCGAGCCGATCGGCCTTGATCACTTCACGATGGAGGTGCTCCGCAAGTGGATGCCGACCGCCGAGCGGCGCTGGCAGCTCGGGCGGCTCGACCCGGTCATCGTGAACGCAGACCGGGAACGGCTGGGTCTCGCGATGGACGCCTTGCTGGAGAACGCGGTACGGCACACCGGCGACGGTGACGTGATCCAGCTGTCCGTCGAGTCCGCCGCCAATGGCTCGGCGGCTCGTATGATCATCTCCGACACCGGCCCGGGGATCCCCGCCGCCGAGCTAGAACACATCTTCGAACGGTTCCGGTCCGGGTCCGAGCAGGGCGATGGCCGCCGTACCGGGCTGGGGCTGGCCCTGGTGCGGGCGGTCGCGCGGGCACATGGCGGCGAGGCGCTCGTGCGCAGCGTCCCCGGCCAGGGCAGCGAGTTCGAGCTCATGCTGCCCGTCACGGGCCCAGCGGCCGACGCCACCCTCGAAGCCGACGTCGCCCCGGCTGCCGACGTCGCCCCTGGAGTCAAGGTTGCCCCCACGGCCGACCTGACCGCCGCGCCCCCCGGTGAGGTGGGCCTCGGCGGCGGTACCGCGCCAGCGAGCGCGCCGTCCCCGTCCCGCGAGCTGCAGCCGGGGCGGGCGGCGCCGGGGGGACGATGGCGCGGCAGGACGCGATGACGGCAGAGGGTGCCGCCCAGCGCCTGGCGCAGCGGCTCGGCGGTCTCGGGCGCGCCCGGCTGGCCGCCCTCGCGGCCGTCGCCGTGGGGGTCGTCGTGATCGTGACCCTCAGCCTGGTCGGCACCGGTGGCGGCGCCCCGCGGCACGCTCCACCCGCCGCCGCGAAGAACTTCAGCCTCGCCATGCTGGGCCATCCGGGCCAGCGGGTCTCCCTCAGCTCGGTGGCAGGCCGACCCGTCATCGTGAACTTCTTCGCCTCCTGGTGCGTGCCATGCCGGAAGGAGACACCACTGCTCGCCAGATTCTTCCGCGCCAGGCATGGCAAGGTGGCGGTCATCGGCATCGACGTCAACGATCAGACATCTGCCGCGCTCGCGTTCGTCCGCAAGACCGGGGTCACGTATCCGGTCGCCACCGAGCCGGCCACGGGCAGCACCGTGATCGCCTACGATCTGCCGGGGCTGCCCGCAACCTTCTTTCTCGACGCGCGCCACCGCATCGTGAAGCGGGTCTACGGGGCGGTCAGCCAGGCGGAGCTGACCTCAGGAGCCGCCCTCATCCACGAGCGGGCGAGGTGAGGCGATGCAGACGCCCACCAGGAACGATCCTCCCTCTGTCCCGCTCCGGCACGGCGGCTGGCCGGTCCGCAAGACGCCCCGGTGGCTGTTCGTGGCCGGCGCCATCGTGCTGGCAGGGGTGGTCGCGGTCGGGCTCGTGCATCATCCCTCTCGCTCCGAACGCGCCGCCGACATGAACGCGTTCCTGCACGACATGACCACCGACATCCAGTCGTGCGCGGGCGGGGTCGGGGATTCGCTGCTGGTGCTGCGCCAGACCGAGTCCGGGGCCAGCCACGACGTTCACACAGCGATCCACATCGCCAGCTACGGCGCGACGAACTGCTCGCCGGCGAACAACGAACTCCTCAGCGATCTCGTCGGGTACCAGGTCCAGGAGTCACTTGCCAGCCTTCGCCTGTCCAGTGCGGTGGATGGCCTGGTCACCTGGGCTTTCCCTGACGCGCAGCGGGTCCAGGACGATGTCGCCGGGGTGCTCAGGTCCCACGGCGCGGCGCGGGCGGCCGCCACCAGCAAGCTCCAGCGTGAGCTGTGGGCGCTCAATGCCCAGCGCGCGTACGTGGACAAGATCATGATGAACGCGGTGAACGCGACGTCGGCCACCGGCAAACTGCCGGTACTCCCGGGCTGACGCGGCGCCCGGCCCCGGGCTAGGTGGCGCCCAGGCCGAGCTGCTCCAGCGCGGCCGCAAGGGCGTCCTCCCAGTTCGGCCTGCCGGTCGCGCCTGACGGCGGCTTGACCCGGTCCAGCGCGGCGAGCGTCGTGCGTACCATCTCGGCCGGGCGTGCTGAGGTCACGGCGGCGTCTCCCAGGTCAAGTTCGTGCTGGAGATTGTCCCGGCCGTGGCCCTGGACGACGTCGAGCAGGAGGAGCGGCCGCCCGACGGCACGTGCCTCGGCGCAGGTGTCCCCGGAACTCGTGATCACCAGGTCGGCGGCGGCCATCA
>DAITAE010000271.1:0-1945 GCA_036824445.1 Streptosporangiaceae bacterium
ACTCTTTCGGCGCAGTCCGCGGCCCAGGCGGCCATCGATCTCTGATCTTGTTGGCTGTACTTTTTCATTGCCCCTGGGACGATCTCCCGAATTGCGGGGCGGCCATGCCCGTCTGCTCCCGAACGCCACCGTGTAGCGCTCCCGCCGGTCAGGCGCCCACCGCGCCGTCGATCCGCTCCCGCAGCAGGTCCGCGTGGCCGTTATGGCGCGCGTACTCCTCGATCATGTGGACCATGATCCAGCGGAGCGAGAACTCCTTGCCGTCCTGGCTCCCGGTCACATCCAGCGACGCCGCCGCCGCGGCCTGTTCCCGCGCATCCGCGCATTCCGCCCGCCAGGTTTCGAACGCCTCCGCCACGTCGGCGCCGTCCACGTCGAACTCGGCTTCCGGGTCGTCGTCGGTGTAGTAGTGATAGGGGATCTGCTCTCGGCCCAGCACCATCTTGAACCACTGGCGTTCTCCCTCGGCCATGTGCCGGACCAGACCGAGCAGCGACAGGCTGGACGGCGGCACCGCCCGCTCCCGCAACTGGTCGCCGGTCAGCCCGTCGCATTTGAGCGCCAGCGTGTCCCGCTGGAAATCGAGCCAGGCCTCCAGCATCTCGCGTTCCTGCGCCGCCAACGGCGGCACGATCCGATCTACCGTCATGGCCCAGAGTCTTGCCTGCCGGCCATGGCGATGGCGAGCGGTTTGCCGCCGGTCGCGGTCCAGGCGGTCATGTGCCGCAGGGAGACGGAGGACGGAGCAACTCCGGGTCTGCACGTACCGGCTTGTCGCCGGCGTCTGCAACGCAGGTACGGCTCGCCAGCCCAGCTGGCTGGGTGACCCTGCCCTGATGGCCGCCCCGGGCCGATGAGGCTGTCATTCAGGAGCCTATTGCTATACATTAACCGAATGGATGGTGATGCTGCTGACGAGCCGATCACGCACGTATGGAGGATGTCAGCCAGCCGGCAGGCCCAGTTTTGCTCATCGCACTTATCCTGGCCGGGATCGGTACCATCATGGGTGGTGGTGCCATTCTCTACCCGGTTACGTGATTATCGGTACCATTGTGATCATTGCTGCATGCATCGGGGCGACGTGGTCGGCAGCGTTTCGGCCTGAAGACAAAGGCCACCGGCATTGTGGATGTTATCAACGATGCCATAGGCGCAGGCCATCAAGAAGCGACGGCAGCACCGGTGTCAGGGACGGCAGGACCGGTGTCAGAGGCGGCAGCACCGGCGTCAGGGGTGGCGTCACCGGTGTCAGCGGTGCCCGGTCATGTGCCAGCGGTGACCGGCGAGGTGGCGGCATCACCCGGTCGCGCGCCGGTGGGCCGATTGGTGAAGACCGTCAGGGTTTCCGCGCTGATGACGGTGCTCGGCGCGGCGTGCCTCATCGCGGGTGCGCAACTGGCGGGGCGCAGACCGACAGCGCGGCGGCGTTGCTCGCACACGGAGCCCGGGCCCCGGGGACGGTGACGGACGTGAACACGTACCACATGGACGTGCGCTACGTCAGGGACGGTAAGCCGGCCTCGGCGAGGATCAATCTCAACGACAGCAGCGATGTTTATCACAAAGGCGACCGCGTGACGGTCGTCTACGACCCAGCCAACCCGGTCCGGGCCCGGACGATCCGGGAGGACGGCCAGAGTCAGGGCAGTGTATTGATCATGGCCGTCCTGCTCGTTGCCGGCGCATTTCTACTGATCGGGGGGATCTCCAATCTGATCCGCGCCAGACGACAGCTGCCAAGCGGCGTTCGCGCCATCTCATTGCTGCGGATACATGGACGAGCGTCGTAGGAGCCGGCAATCCGTCAGCGCGCCGCCCAGATACCGCCGTCCACGGGGATGACGGCGCCGGTCACCCACGCTCCCGCGCGCCCGCTCAGGTACACCGCGACGCCTGCCATGTCGTCGGGGCGGCCGATGCGCCCGAGCGGCGAGGCGGCAGC
>DAITAE010000271.1:2045-6589 GCA_036824445.1 Streptosporangiaceae bacterium
CGGCGAGCACACCGCCGAGCCCGCCGCACCGCTCGCTGATCCAGCGCCTACTGCCGGAGCCTGCGGCGCGCCGGCTGGGCGATCACGGGGAGGCCGTGGATTTCAGGCTGCGCAGCACCGCGACGACCACCCCGAGGACAGATGCCTTGTCAACGGGAATCGGCCCGTGATTCGGATTGCAGGCGTCAAGCCACATGCGGCCCGCGCGATTGCCCAGGACCTTGACCGTTGCCTCGCTCTCGCCGGTCGCTTCATTCTCTATGAGGGCGGCCACGGTTTGCCCGGTGTCGGCATGGTCTTGCTTGCGGACGACGACCCAGTCACCGTCCAGGATCCCCGCGTCAAGCATCGAGTCACCGCGCACACGGAGCAGGAACATGTCGCCGTGCCCCACGATCAGCGGCGGCAGCGGCACGGAATACTCCACGTTGCCCTGCGCCAGTATGGGGGTGCCCGCAGCGATGCGCCCGAGCACCGGCACCATTACGGCTTCTTCAGTGGCTGGCTCCGGGCCGCCAGCTGGTCCGCCGGTATATTTGGGCAGCACTTTAATGGTGCGCGGGCTGTTGAGCTTGTATTCGATATAGCCAAGGCGCTTAAGTTCGCCCAGCTGGTAGTGGAGCCCGCCGACGCCTTGATAGCCAAGCGCTTCAGCAATCTCCCGCTGATTTGGGGCATAGCCGTGGCGTCCATGATATGCGGTGATGAATTCAACTATTTCTCGCTGGCGCCTTGATAGCCCCATGTAGCCATCCTTGTTCCCGGGTAGGGATGAGGATGGCACAGGACGATCCCGTTTTCAAACCTGTTGGCCGTGTCGCCCAGCCGGCAAAAGAGAACGACGCCGCTGCCGATGTAGCGCGAGAATTCCGGGTAAGGCCCTGCTGGATCCGGCGCGCTCACGCCCGCGTCTCGGTGGCGACGCCGATCTCTCGCGCATCGTCACCGGCGCCCTCCGCTGGTTCCGTCCGGCGATGCCAAGTCCGGGAACGGGCCTCGCCCAGCCCACCAGGATGCTATGTTCCGGAGCGAGCCCTTCCTGCAGGTGGAGGCATGGGCGGCTTAGTTGTCGTCCGACGGCGGCCGGGGCACATCGCCAAGGTTCCCGGCGTAGGTCCCTTCCGCCGGGAGGACCAGGAACCGAGTCGGGTCTGGGGTGAATCCGCTACGCGCCACGATCCTTTTGACATCGCCCGGAGCGGCGCTGTTGCCCGGAGACGCTGGCCCGTCGCCCTGGCAGCGGCCGCGATCTTCATGGTCTCGCTCCTGGTGCCGTCGGCTGGGAACGCGGCTCCGGACACGCGGGCCGCGGCCGGCGGCCCAGCCGTCCAGGGATTCCCCGCCGCCAACTCCCCGGGGGAGCTTGCCCGGCTGGAAGCCCGGGCCGCCAGGCTATCCAGGCAGTACCGCGGTCAGCTGGTGACGCTCGCTGACGCGCAGAACGCTGCCAGGCAGGCGACGGCCAAGGCGCTGCGGCTGCGCCGCCAGCTCAGCCAGGCGCACCGCGAACTCGCGAGGCTCGCTGCGGCGAGCTACATGGGCGGCGTGCGGGACCCGCTGGGCGCGGTTTTTGGTGGCGGCGACCCGCGGCGCGCGCTCGAGGCGGCCGCGACCGCCGAGTACGTAGTCCAGCAGCGCAGCGCCAGGCAGCACGCGCTGGCACGGTTCATGGCGACCGAGCAGCAGGCCGAACAGGCCGCCCGCGCCAAGGTCGGGGAACTGCGCCGGATGGTCGCGTCGCTGGTGAGCCAGCGGCGGAGGGTCGACGCCCTGATGGCCAAGTTCCGGCCTGAGTCGCCAGTAGTCGGCGGGGACGGCGTCACCCCCCGCATGCGCTCGGTGCGCGACGAGGTCGACCGGAGGTTCGGCCCGTTCTCTTCCATCGGCTGCGTCCGTGCCGAGGTCGGAGGGGAGCATCCGCTCGGCAGGGCATGTGACTTCATGCTCAGCACCGGCGGCGTGATGCCATCCGCATCCGATGTGCAGCGGGGCTACGACATCGCCTCATGGGCCCAGGCGAACGCGTCCCGGCTCGGCATCATGTACATCATCTACCGGCAGCGGATCTGGGACATACGGAACGCGTCGGCGGGGTGGCAGCCGATGGCCGACCGCGGCAGCATCACCGCGAACCACTTCGACCACGTGCACATTTCGGTGTTCTAGCGCCGCCCGCAGAGGCGCTCTGACGGTGTCCATGGCGTTCTGCGCTGCTCCAGCGGGGCACGGCGGTCACCGGACCACGAGGCAGAACGGGTGGCCCGCGGGGTCGCGGTAAACGCGCCACGAAACCGGCTCGCCGCCAGGGCCGGGCCGGGGCGAGACATGCTCGCCGGTGAACACCGCGCCTGCCCTGACGACACGCTCGTGCGCATCGGCGAGGTCGCTGACCAGAACGTCGAAATGCGTGGCGGGACCGGTGGCACCACGCTCAGGCGGCGCGCCGCCCTTGGGCCCGCCGCCTCCCTGGAACGAAAGCCGCTGGCCGTGCGGGGGAGGCTCCAGCGTGACCCAGCCCGGGTACCACTGCACCGGCGTCCCGCCCAGCAGCCCCGCCCAGAATCCGGCGAGATCCCATGGATCCGGGCGATCGAGCACGATCTCACGGATCCAGCCGATCGGTCCCGCCGTGTGAGCGGTATCCGCCCCGGATGGATGAGACATCAGCCGAGTATCTCCCCGGGTGCCAGCGAGCGCCATCGGCGCCCGCTGGTGGTGTCAGCGCCCAGCCGCCGGCGTTGGCGCCGCTGGCGGTGTCAGCGTGCCCAGACGGCGGCATTAGCGCCTGCCGGTGATGCCAGCGCCCGCCGACGGCATCGGCGCCCGCCGGGTAACTTCGCTGCTGCCCATCATGGGATCGTGGGGTCGTGTCACACCGTTTCGCCGCCGGCCCGGAGCGGCGGCCGCCATCCCGTCCCCCGGGGGAGGCACTGCTTCCATGACGGACGCCCGCTCGTACGGGAGCCCAGTCGCGTTCCGCCGGGCGCTCACGGACAAGCTGAAGGAGCTTGCCGCCGCGAGCCGCTGGACGCTCCAGCAACTCCAGCGGCAGATGGCCTATGACCGGCTTCTCGAACGGCTGTACCTCGCGGACGGTGGCTGGATCGTCAAGGGGGCCGTGGCGCTGCTCGCGCGTGGCATCGGTGTCCGGGCGACCGCCGGGATCGACCTCTACCGTGCGTCAGCCCGCGCGGTGGCCGAGACGGATCTGCGTCTGGCGACCGCCGCCGGCATTGGCGACTGGTTCCGCTTCGAGATCCACGGTCCGCGGCCGCTCGCCGACACCGGCGGCGTGCGCCTTCCGGTAACCGCCTTCGTCGGTGACCCGGTCTGGGCCGCCTTTCACGCCGACCTCGCCGGAGCCGGCGTACGGATGACCGGCGAGCCGGAGCACGTCCCGCCGCTGGTCCCTGTGGTGATGCCCGACGTGGCGCAGCACGGCTATCCGGCGTATCCGCTGGTCGATCACGTCGCGGACAAGGTCTGCGCGATGTTCGGACGGCATGGCGCCACCGGGGCACCGTCCACGCGCTACAAGGATCTCGTCGACCTCGTGGCGATCGCCCTCGCCGGGTCGGTGGCGGCCGATCCGCAGATCACGGCGCTTCGGTCCGAGGTGGCCCGGCGGGGCCTGCGGCTGCCGGACCGCCTCGTGGCCCCGGACCGGGCGCTCTGGGAACCCGGCTACGCCGCCGAAGCGGCGCGCTCGCTCCTGCCGGCCGCGCGGACGCTGGACGGGGCACTTGCCGCGGCCGGACCCTTCCTCGACCCGCTCCTGGACGGCACGGCTCGCGGCACCTGGCATCCACGTGGCGGACGGTGGGCGTCCTAATCCGGTCCTTGCGTCAGCCGGGCAGCTTGCGGATCACATCCCCGTGGCAGACGGTGCCCGAGGCGACGATCCGGGCGTTCAGGCCGCGCAGCCGCAGCTGGCGGCCGACCCGGGAGTTGACGAACCGCCACGCATCCTTCCCGAACCGGGCGGCGAACTTGGCGCAGCCGAGATGCGGCTCTTCGCTCACCTCGATGACAGCCGAGCCAACGGCAAGCCGGGTGCCGGCCGGCAGGTTGACGGGGCTGAGGTCGAGATCGACGTACAGCTGGTCACCGGCCAGCATGCGCCGGTCAGGATCCTGGGCGACGAGCAGGGCAGCACGGGAGTTCATCACGGTCAGCTGCATGCCCGGATGAGACGACCCGTCGGCCGTGAGCCTGCTGCCTCGCACCTGCCAGGTGTCGCCGGCGAGGCCGGCGTCCACGTCGAGCGTGGCTTCGGCGAGTACCACACGCTCGTCAACCGCTGGCCGGCGCACGATCAGTTCGACGGTGCCGCCGTCCGGCGGCGACTCCCGGACGTGACCGAGGCCGGCCTGCAGCGCGGCGGTGTCAAGATGTTCCACAGTTGCCATGATCTCTCGCGCGCCCTGCGGGGATCCGGCCCGTTGCCGGGTCACAGCCCGGGCCCTGTGGCTCCCCGGCTCGGCCGCTGGCCGAGCGCGGGGACGATGGCTTCGATGAGATGCGGCCCCGGCTCGGCCATCGCC
>DAITAE010000272.1:0-6585 GCA_036824445.1 Streptosporangiaceae bacterium
GAGGGGTTCGGCTGCACCGCGCACCAGTACTGCGCCGCGATGACCATCGACAGCCTGACGCTCGACCAGAACACCGGGATCGCGAACAACGCGGCCTGCAACGACTACATCCTCGGCGGCGCTGAACCGATCAACTGGGCCTACATCACAAAGAGCGGCCACTCCCAGGCCCCGGCGAACCCCCTGTTCACGGGGACCTTCTCGGCGCCGAACTTCGCCGCGGTCAACCCGGACCTCGCCAAGGACCTGCTGATGAGTCCCGGCGACCGCGTCCGAATCCACATGCACGACACCAGGGCCGGCTTCCGCATCGACATCTTCGACCGCACCACGGGCCAGCACGGCTCGATGACAGCGTCGAAGGCCAATGGGTTCGGGCACATCCTGTACCAGCCCAACTCGTCGGCCTGCAACCTGGCGCCGTACGCGTTCCACCCCGCGTACAGCACCGCGAACCCGCGGGGCAACACCTGGTCCGCGCACACCTCCAACGTGGCCTTCTCCGACGAGATCGGCCACTTCGAGAACTGCATTCAGATCGACGCGAACTTCAACTGCGCCGTGCCCGGCGCGCAGGACGCGGGCAGTGGGCTCGACCCGGATGACGACAACGGCTTCTGCGTGCCGGCGTCCGACTCCACCCTTGTCCACATCAACGGCTGCCTCTCGGCGGACGGCGACTGGGACGGCCAGTCGTACCAGAAGGACTGGCCGGGCACCAACCCCAACTCCGCCAAGGACCGGAAGCTGCACCCCACCCCCGTCCTGTTCACCAGCCCGCTGACCAGGCACGGGACAAGGAACTATTCGACGATTGCCTTCGAGGCCGACCTGCCCAGGATCGAAGTTGCGGGCGCGCAGGACAACCCCCCGTTCTGCGACCGGACCACTGGGGCGAACTGCGTCAACCCGCCGAACGGCGCGAATTTCTACCCGTTCTACTCGACCACGAGGGCCAACGGCACATGTACGTGGCAGGAGGGTGGCGACTTCATTCCGGGGACCATCAACGATTTCGGAGGGAGCTCGACCACCGAGTACGGTCCGCTCCTGGCGACCGTCTACCCGACCGTGGGCCCCTCGGGTCCCACGACCGTGACGCGGTTCAACAACTTCAACAGCGGCGACATGAAGAATCCGTGCCGGGTGCGGGGGTTCCACTAGAATCCGGGTTACATGAAAGGGGCGGCTGCCTGAGCAGCCGCCCCTTTCGTTGCGTTGCGCCCGGCGGTGGCCACGGCCCGAGGCTGCCCGAATCGTTATGCCGCTGGATTGGCGGGCTTGCGGTGCATGCGGTAGTGCAGGACCAGGAAGGGGAACCCGAAGACGGAGAACGCGTGCTCGGCCCGCAGTTCGCCGTCGCGCGTGTAGACGTCGAGCTGTTCGGCGAAGCCCTGAACCGCCAGCACCGTGAGGTCCCTGGTGCCCGGGTCGATGTAGGCGAGGTAGTGGCCGGGCTGGTCGTCCTCGCCGCGGCTGGTCAGGATGAGGCCGCCTCCGGCGCGGGCACGCGGCAGCAGGGTCGCGGTGAAGCTGGCCTGCGGCAGCGGGAAGCCGACACTCACGTACCCGCGGCCACCGCGCCGGTAGGTGGTGTATATGCCGACGTAGATCGGCTCGTCGGTATCGGTGAACGACCGGATCCAGCCGCGGATCGCCACAACTCCGCTATCGGGCGGCGTGATGGTGTCGATCCGGCTGCGGATACCCCGCTGTGTCTCGCGCTGGTTCATGGGCACGTTCGCCTGGCCCAGGGGGCGGGCGACCACGTTCCGGTAGAGCAGGTAGCCGGGGCGCACCCACAGCCGCCACTGCGGCACGATGTCGAGGGTGAACCGGGTGGTGTGCTCGTAGAACTCGCGGACCAGCGGGTCGATGCCCGCCGGGTCAAACTCCGGGCCGGCCAGCTCGTCTACCGAGGCGACGATGCCGACGTCGGGCGCGTCGGCGACATAGCGGCCGCCGAGCACGCCGGCCAGCTCGCGGACGTAGCCGGTGCCGACGTACCGGGACCGGGCTTCCCGCGGCACGACGAACGGCAGGTCCTCCGCCCGGACCCGCTCGGCGAGCAGGCTCACCTGCGCGTCGCGGAAGACCAGCGCCGACGTCACCCGGTACGCCGCCATCGTGGTGCTGGCGACCACCGACGCGGGCACGGGGCGCGGCAGCGCCGCGAGCCCCCAGCCCACCCCGGCCCCGAACAGGGGCCCGAGCAGCACCTTCTGCGGGCGGATCCCGAGCAGGCCCCCGAGGGCGCCGGTCGCCGATCCGACCGCGACCGGCCCGGCGCCGGTCAGGCGCCCGGCCGCCCATCCGAGCGGGGCGACGAGCGCGGCGCTGGCCGCGATCCGCGACCACAGCGGCGGGATCTCACCGGGCCGCTGCCGGGCGCGGGCCACCGCATCGGCCGCCGCCAGCCCGGCCGCACCGGCGGCTGCACCCAGGGCGGCGGCCCGCGCACCCCGGTGACCGGCGAGGGCGGCCCCGGCCACGCCACCGATGACACCGGCCGCGATGGCCGAGCTTGTGCGCGGCGCCGCCGCGCCCGGTTCGCCCGCTGTCATCCTCACAACGTACGGCACCGCGAAGCCGCTGGTGGCCGTGCCGGCGGACGCTAGCCGCGGAACTCACCTGTCCCTTAGCGTGATCACCATGGACGATCCGTCGCTGCGCGTCTCGGACGCCGACCGCGAGCACGCCGTCGCCGCGCTTCGCGAGCACCTGCTCGCGGGGCGCCTGACGCTCGCGGAGTTCTCCGAGCGGGTTGAGGCCGCCCTGACGGCCCGGGTGGGCGGGGACCTGGCGCGCGTCCAGGAGGATCTGCCCGCAGTTGTCCCGGCGGCCGGTTCGCGCCGCAAGCCGGCCCGGTTCACGGCGGCCCTGTTCGGCCGTGCCGTGCGGCGCGGGCGGCTGAGGCTGCGCGGGCGGGCCGTCGCCGCGAGCGTCTTCGGCGATCTTGACTTCGACCTGCGGGAAGCCACGATCGACCACCGGGAGACGGCGGTGACCGTCCTCGCGGCGTTCGGCAACGCCGATGTCTACGTGCCGGAAGGCGTCAACGTCGACGTCGGCGGGATCACGGTCTTCGGGCACCACCGGGACTGGGGCCGCGACGCCGGCCGCCCGGACGCCCCGACCGTGCATGTTCGCGTGCTCGGCTTGGCCGGGACCGTCGATGTCTGGCGGGTGCCGCACGACATGCAGGGCAGCAGCTACAGCGACATCTTCCGCCAGCTCGAGGACCGCCGGCGCGAGCTCCCGTCGTGAGCCGTCGGGCGCCGGAGCCGATCTCGGCCCGTCACCGCGCGGTGGCCACGAGCGTTCCTTGCTCGCGGGACCGCCCCGAACGGAAGGGGCCGGTCTGGGCGTGGTGGCGGGAAAGGTGCGGCGGCGTCCGCGTTGGCCGCTGCTTGTGAACGAAGGCGTGGCGCAGCTCAGCGTATGGCTCGCGCGGATCGTAGAAGTTCCGGTACATCTCGGTCAGCTCCCTCTGGCGGTAGACGTCGAGCGGCTGAACCGCGGCGGCCACGGCCAGCTGCTGCGCCTTGGCGGCCAGCCGCGATGGATAGTCCGGGCTGCTGACCAGCTGCTCGGCTGTGGCGGCCACCTGAGCGCGGTAGGCGGCAGCCCCGCCGCCGATCACCTGGTCGACCAGGCCGCACCGCAACGCCGACGCGGGACTGACCGGCAGGCACGCATCGGTGAGCCGGGCCGCCTGTTCCGCGCCGACCCGGCGGGGCAGGGTGTAGGTCCAGTACTCGGAACCGTGCAGGCCCATCAGGCGGTAGTGGGGGTTGAGGACCGCGCCCGCACGGCACCAGACCTCATCGGCGGCGAGCGCGAGCATGAGGCCCCCGGCCGCGGCGTTCCCCGCGAGCGCGGCGACCGTGAGCCGGTCGGTGGTGGTCAAGATCGCCTCCACCAGGTCGTTGATCGCGTTGATGTTTCGCCAGGACTCCGCCGCCGGATCGTCGGCGGCCTCGATCACGTTCAGATGGATGCCGTTGCCGAAGACATCTCGCGGCCCGCCGAGCACGATCACCCGGACGGGGCGGCGCTGGGCGTACCGGTAGGTGGCGAGCAGCCGGCGGCACTGGGCGGTGCTCATGGCGCCGCCGGGGAAGGAGAACTCCAGGTAGCCGACTCCGCCGGACTCGCGGTAGGTGATCTCCTGGTACGTGTGCCGGCCCGGCGGCATCGCCAGTGGCGCGTCGACTTCCGGCACACCGGCGGCTGCTTGGCCGAGCGCCAGCGTCGCCGGCAGCTTGATGGTGAGCGGCCCGCCGGGGGCCGGGCGGCGGCGCAACTGCGGGATCCAGACCGCGCCGTCCACGGTAGCCCGGCAGATCGCGCCGCCCCGGCGCGCCACAATCGTCCCCGGCTCACCGTGCAGATGATCTTCCTCGTGCCCGCCGAACAGGAAGTACTCGGTCCCGCCGATCACGTCGAGAACACCGGGCCTGGAGTCGGCCGCCCGCAGCTTTGCCAGGACCGAGTATGTGGGCTCGGCCCGCCAGTTGATCCTGCGGTGCTCCTGCCGGCACGGCGGGAGCAGCCCGCCGATGACTCCGGGATGGCTGTAGTCCAGCGGCTCAGGCCGGTAGTTGCCACCCTCGAACCGCGTGACCGCCAGCAGCAATGCGTCCATCGCCGCGTCCGCCACCTCGGTCCGGTACAGCGAGCTCTTCGAGCAGCGGGGCATCGGGAACTCCACGCTGGCCCAGATGTCCCCGGCGTCCATCTCCGCGTTCGCCTGGAGCACGGTGACCCCCCAGCGGCCGGCACCGCCCATGATCGCCCAGTCGAGCGAGGAGGGACCACGGTCACCCCTCGGCCCGGGGTGGACGATGAGACAGGGCCGGGCCGACCAGATGTCGGCGGGAATCGCGGTGGTCAGCATCGGCGCGATGACGAGGTGCGGGTCGCAGCGGCGGACCGCGTCCCGCATGACGTCGTCCCCGAGCGCGAGCTCCACCGACACCTCGTGACCGCGGTCGGCAAGCTCGACGTGTGCGCGCTGGGTCATGCTGTTGTAGGCGCTCGATATCAGCAGAATCCGCATGTGCTTCCCCCGTGCCCCCGATCCGGACCCCCGTCCGGCGTCTCCCGGTTGTGTCACTACGGAGCGCGGCATGCCGATCCAGATACACCCCCCACGAGGCGCGCCGTCAGGCGTCAAGGGCGGGCCGCAGGAGCGGCCCGCCCTTCCCCGGCAGCCGGATGCTCAGCCGGCGTTGAACGGGGCGACCAGCGGGTTGGTGCTCGAGTACAGCCCAGCGGGGTTCGGGTACCAGACCCACACGTGCATCGTGGTGAGGTCGGGATGCCAGAACGTGAACTTGGCTCCGGTGCGCGGGGCCGTCTTGGGGCACGTATTCGAGTTCTTGTCCGGGATGAACGTGCCGTCGGCGTAGTGACAGGCGGCGGGGAAGAGCCCGAACGTCGCGTTCGGCAACGGTGGCGTCTTCGGGATCTTCGGGAACACCCATTCCAGGGCACCGAGCTGCCACGTGTTCCCATGGTGCTCGTAGACCAGGATCTGCGGCTTGCGCACGTCGAATCCCTGGACGCGGGGGTTCATGAAGTGGAACCCCATGTTCGGCATCATCATGGTGATGATCTGGTAGCCGTCGGCCTTGGCCTTGCCCAGGTCCGTGGCGTACTTCGCGGTCGCCAGCCGCGCCGCCGCGAGCTGCCCGGCAAGCGCCGTCCCTGCCGGGTCGGCGGCCATTTTCGGATCGCCGCCCATTTTCGGGTCGCCCGCACCTACGGGGCTGCTGGTAACTCCGCCCGGAACGGGGAACAGCTGGGACTGTCCCCAGGCCGGCGCCATCCACATGGTGACCGCCACGATCACCGCGGCGATGGCGCCGAGCCGCGCCATGCGCATCGTTCGCATCTGCCGTCTCATCTCCTAGGATCCCTCTTGAACCTGGTAGATGTGCTCGGCGACCAGGCCGTGAGCCTCCCGGTGGACGTCGGCCGCGGCCCCCGCCGACGGGGCCTCGACCAGGCAGAACACCCGTCCCTCTCGCTCATCGACCCAGTACCGCAGGTACCGCACGTCGTAGGCGGGCTGCGTCCGCAGGTCGGCGAGATGGGCCTTGGCCACGTCATCCATCGCCACGCCGCCGGCGATCTCGTGAACATCCATGAAAAGCGGCACTGTCGGCCTCCCTTTTCCGGTCGTCGGGAATGTCGCAACGACCGTAAGCCGCCCAGGTCAGCGGGTGAATCGGGAGAAATGCCCGGCTTGGCGGGGAAGATACCTAGGTTGGCTGGAGGAATGCCTAGGTTGGGGGGTTCGGCGAGGCCATCCAGGCGGCGATCTGGGCCCGCGAGTTGAAGCCGAGCTTGTTCAGGATGCTGCGGACGTGGCTGTCGACGGTGCGCTCGGATATGAACAGGCGCTGCCCGATCTCCTTGTTGGTCAGGCCCTCGGCGACCAGCCGCGCGACCTCGGCTTCCCGTTTGCCGAGCGGCCCGGTGCTGGCCTGCCCGGGCGCCGCGACGGCAACCTGTGCTGACTTGCCGAGCGCGAGCGCCGATGCCCCATCCCGGTCCAGGTGTTTCCCTGCCTCAAAT
>DAITAE010000273.1:0-6567 GCA_036824445.1 Streptosporangiaceae bacterium
ATCTGGAAGCAGTATCCCTGGGAGTCCACATCGTCCAGGTCGATGCGGCGCAGTGTGGACGCACGGAAGGCGCGGTAGCCGCCGGTCGCGTCCTTGAGCTTGAGGCCGAGCATGAGTCTGGTGTACGTGTTGCCGCCGCGGGACAGCAACTCGCGCGACCGGGCCCAGTTGAGCACGGCCCCGCCGGGCACATAGCGCGATCCGAGGACGAGATCGGCGTGCGCCAGTGCGTTCAGCAGGCTGGGCAGCTCCTCCGGCTGGTGCGAGCCGTCCGCGTCCATCTCGACCATAGCGCCGTAGTCCAGCTCCAGCGCCCAGCGGAACCCGGCGATGTAGGCCGCTCCCAGGCCTGCCTTGCCGGCCCGGTGCAGGACATGAACGTTCGGGTCGCCGCCGGCCAGCTTGTCGGCGATCTCACCGGTGCCATCCGGGCTGTTGTCGTCCACGATCAGCAGGTGCGCATCCGGCACCGCGCTGCGGACCCGCTTCGCGATGATCTCGATGTTGTCCCGCTCGTTGTAGGTGGGGATGATCACGGCCACCGGGCCCACCGGGCCAGCCGTGCTGCCGGGCGAACTGGTCACGTGTTCCTGCTTTCGCGCGTGCCGGGCACTTCCCCCCAACGGACGTCATAGCAGGGTACCCCGCTTGCCAGTGCCGGCCGCCGATGGGTGATTTGTGCTGGCCCGCCAGGAAAGCTTTTACTTTGCACTTAACCGCGCAAGAGAAATCCCCGCGGGATAGGCCCGCCATCCCTTCGGACCGGAGTGCGTGCGGCCGGCGACGAGCGCGGCTCTCCGTTGTCGCCCCGTCGCTGGGCGCTGTCCGGGCCTTGTGCCCCCCGTCCAGGGACCGCCCCGGCGCCGGGCTCCGCAGCAACCTGGCCCCGATCGCCACGATGTCAGCCCTCCGCGGCCAGCCGAGTCCAGCGTTCATGTCCGGCCAGCTTCCGGCCGTGGGGAGCCGACGGGGCGGCGCTGGTTCCGTGTATCCCAGAGCGGTACGATTGAGCCTCTCCCAGCGTGCGAAGGGCGGGCATGGCACTCCTGGTGTCACCCAGCGGTCTAGGGCCGGGCGTGACCTCCCCCGGATTGCTGGCAGTTCACCTGCGGACCGGATTAACCCTTCGGCCATTTCGAGTAAGGCCTGGCGACCGCCTTCCCCGACCGTGTGAGCTGTGAGCGTGCCCGCTCCCGTTCACTCCTATCAGTCACCTTCCAGCAGGAGGACGAGCAAATGACAGAAGGTCAGGAGGCGCAGGTCTCCGAGGCTCAGATTGCCGTGCACTGGCGCGAGGAGGAGTACATCTATCCTCCGGAGTCCTTCATTGCCCAGGCCAACGCGGCCGATCCGGCCATCTTCGACCGGTTTGCCGAGGACCGTTTCCCGGAGTGCTTCACCGAGTACGCGGACCTGCTGAGCTGGGACAAGAAATGGGACACGGTCCTGGACACGAGTAACCCGCCCTACTGGAAGTGGTTTGCCGGCGGGCGGCTGAACGCCTCCTACAACTGCGTGGACCGGCACGTGGCCGCCCACGGCAACAAGGCGGCCCTGATCTGGGTTCCGGAGCCGGAGTCGGCCGAGCCGGTCGCCGTCACCTACAACGATCTCTATCACCGGGTGAACGAGTTCGCGGCGCTGCTGCGGGACTTCGCCGGGCTGAAGGCCGGCGACCGCGTGACGCTGCACATGCCGATGGTTCCCGAACTGCCGGTGACGATGCTCGCCTGCGCCCGGCTCGGCGTCATCCACTCGCAGGTCTTCGGCGGCTTCAGCGGCAATGCCTGCGGCACCAGGATCGCCGACTCGGGCAGCCGGGTGCTGATCACGATGGACAGCTACTACCGCAGCGGCGAACTCGTCGATCACAAGGTGAAGGCCGACGAGGCGCTGGCTGAGGCGCACAAGCAGGGCCAGGAGGTCGACAAGGTACTGGTGTGGCGGCGCCACGCCGGCGGGTATGGCTCGCAGACGCCCATGGCCGAGGGCCGGGACTTCTTCGTCGACGAGGTGATCGGCGCTTACCGCGGCCAGCTCGTGGAGCCGGTCTCCCTGCCCGCCGAGGCGCCGCTGTTCCTCATGTACACGTCGGGCACTACCGGCCGCCCCAAGGGCGCACAGCACAGCATCGGCGGCTACCTCGCCTACGTGACCGGGACCTCGAAGTACTACCAGGACATCCACCCCGACGACACCTACTGGTGCATGGCCGACATCGGGTGGATCACTGGCCACTCCTACATCGTCTACGGGCCGCTGTCCCTCGGCACGACAAGCGTGATCTACGAGGGAACGCCCAACTATCCCGACGCCGGGCGGCCCTGGCGGATCGCCGAGCGCCTCGGCGTGAACATCTTCCACACCTCGCCCACCGCCATCCGGATGCTGCGCAAGGTGGGCCCCGACGAGCCGGCCAAGTACAACTACCACTTCAAGCACATGACCACGGTCGGCGAGCCGATCGAGCCCGAGGTCTGGCGCTGGTACCACAAGGTGGTCGGCAAGGGCGAGGCGGTCATCGTGGACACCTGGTGGCAGACCGAGACCGGGGGCTTCCTCGGCAGCTCGCTGCCGGCCCTGAAGCCGATGAAGCCGGGCAGCTGCGGCCCGGCGGTGATCGGCATCTACCCGGCCATCTACGACGAGGACGGGAACGAGGTTCCGGACGGCAGGGCCGGCAACATCTGCATCCGCAACCCGTGGCCTGGGATCATGCAGACGATTTGGGGCCAGCCCGAACGGTTCGTCGACGTCTACTACGCCAAGTACAACAAGAAGCCTGACAGCAAGGACTGGCACGACTGGCCCTACTTCGCCGGTGACGGCGCGGTCCGGGCACCCGACGGGTACTACCGGATCCTCGGCCGCGTCGACGATGTGATCAACGTGGCCGGGCACCGGCTGGGCACCAAGGAACTGGAGTCGGCGGCGCTGACCGTGCCCGAGATCGCGGAGGCGGCGGCGGTCCCGGTCGTGGACGACATCCGCGGCCGCGCGGTCGAGATGTACGTCTCGCTCAAGCCCGGCTTCGCCGCCAGCGACGAGATGGCCGGCAAGGTCACGAAGGCGATCGAGGTCGAGATCGGAAAGATCGCCCGGCCGAAGCATGTGTGGATCGTGCCGGACATGCCCAAGACCCGGTCCGGCAAGATCATGCGGCGGGTCATCGCCTCGGTGTCCAACTTCGCGGACATCGGGGACGTCACCACCCTGGCCAACCCGGAGGTCGTCGAGGGCATCCGGCACCGCGTGCAGAGCGAGAAGGTGAGCAAGGACGAGGTGCCGAGGGAGTTGACGGAGGCCGAGTACGAGGAGATCAGGTCGTTCGGGGCGGAGTAGGGGTGGATGTCGCGGCCGGAGTGACCGCGGATCGCGCAGAACGCTTGATCCACGGTCACCCCGGCCGCTCCATTGCGCCGGCTGTGGCGCCCTTACGGCACCCCAGGCACCCCGGCGGCGGGTCGGGGCGGGATGTCGTGCCTACGGCGGATGTTGAGGTTAGAGGGGGAGGCCGGCTTCTAGGAGGGCTAGGCCTTCGTCGAAGTTCTTGGCGAAGTCGGTGATGTCCTCGCCGGGGGCCGCGAACCAGGCGGCCATGGCGACGCCTACCACCGCGCCTGCGAACACGCGGATCGCCGGATCGGCGGGATCGCGGCCGGAGCGCTCGGCCAAGGCGGCCCCGATGATGCCGATCGTTCGGGCGAACTCGTCCAGGCTGCGGGCGCGCACGGCGGGCACGGTGAGGGCCAGTTTCGTGCCCTCCCGGACCTGCGCGAACTGCTCGGCGGACATGCTCGCGAACGCCGCATGCATGCCTTCCCGGAGCGCGGCGACTGGGCCGAGGTTGGCCGGCTGGGCCCTTACCGCCTCCAGCCAGAGGAGATCCATGTCGTCCTGCAGGACGACGTCTTCCTTGGTCGGGAAGTAGCGGAAGAACGTGCTCGGCGAGACCTCGGCGGCCTCGGCGATCTGCTCTACCGTCGTGGCGTCGTAGCCCTGCTTGCGGAACAGCCGGAACGCGTGCTCCCGGATGGCGGCGCGCGTCCGCGCCTTCTTCCGCTCGCGCAGCCCGGGCTTGGCCGTCTCCGGCTGGCCCGGCTGGCCCGCGCGGGCGGGCGGTTGGGCCGGGAGTTCAGGCAGCGCGCTCATGCGCCGATTCTGCACCTTCCGCCGCCTCCCCGGTAGCCGCCGGGCCGGTGGCGGCCGCCGTGGCCCGCCAGGGCAGGAAGGCCAGCGCCAGCGCGATCCCGGCCACCGCCACCCCCGCACTCACCCACAGCATCAGCCCAATTCCATGCACAAACGCCGAGCGGACCGAGTCAAGCAGCGTCGGCGAGCCGAGCCGGCGCGCCACCGCGATGCCCTCGAACACGCTGCTGCGCACTGCCCCCGCCGTCGCCGCCGGCAGGCCCGTCAGCGGCAGCTGGGAGTAGTAGCCCGACGCGATCACGCTGCCGAGGACGGCGGCCGACAACGGGGCACCCGCCTTCTGGACCGCTTGCATGACCGCCGAGCCGATCCCGGCGCTCTCCCTGGGGATGTCCACCAGTGCGGCGGACGCGGCGGTCGCCAGGGCCAGCCCGAAGCCAATCCCGGAGATGCCGGTCCAGGTGGCGATGAACGCGTCCCCGGCGCCGGCGGTCATGGTGGTGCCGAGCACCAGGCCGGCGGCCAGGATCGCGAACCCCAGCGCGACCGTGAGCTTGGCCGTCACCCGGCTGGCCACCCGGTCGGCCAGCCCGGCGCCGAGGGCAAGGCCCACCATCAGGGGCAGCAGCCGCACCCCGCTGCCCATCGCGTTCACGCCGAGGATGGCCTGGAAGAACTGCGGCGCCGCGAACAGCAGGCCGAACATCGCGAAGATACCGAACGCCTGCAGGATGGTGCCCCAGGTGAACCTGGCCGACCGGAAAAGGCTGAGATCCACCAGCGGCTGGCCGCCAGGCCGCCGGGTGAGGTGAAGCTCCCATGCGGCAAAGGCCGCCAGCAACGCCGCCCCGCTCACTATGCCGGAGATCGCCGTAGGCGAGGACCAGCCGTACTGCCCGGCCGCGATGAAGCCGTAGATCAGGATCGCGAGCCCCCCGCACGACGTCACGATCCCGGCCGGGTCCAGGCCTGGGCGGCTCGCGGCGCGCGATTCCGGTACCAGCACCGTGACCGCGACCAGCCCGATCACCACCACCGGCAGGTTCATCAGGAACACCCAGCCCCACCAGTAGTTGGACAGCAGCCAGCCGCCGAGGATCGGGCCGATCGGCAGCGCCAGGAAGTTGGCCGCCGCCCACACGCCGACCGCCCTGGTCCGCTCCTGGTCGGTGAACATCACTGCGACCACCGACAGCACCAGCGGGACCATCGCGCCCGCAGCGAGGCCCAGCACCGTCCTCGCGGCGATGAACGCGCCCGGGTTCGGCGCGTACGCACACGCCAGCGACCCGAGGCCGAACACGCTCAGCGCCCCGATCATGACCTTCTTGCGCCCGAACCGGTCCCCCAGCAACCCTCCTGGCAGCAGCGCAACCGCCAGCGCGAGCGTATAGGCAGACACAAACCACTGCAGGTCAGTTGCCGAGGCATGCAGCGACACCGCCAGCGTCGGCAGCGCCACACTCAGCACCGTCGCATCCAGCCCCACGGCCAACACCCCGAGCGTGAGCCCCGCCAGTGCCCACCACTTCCGCGCCCCCACCCCCACAACAGTCATGACACCCACTACCTCTCGCTATCTCCTCCAATCTGGAGGCTACTCTCATTTTCAAGAGGCATGCAAGAATGAGTGAATGTCAAAAACGTGATGTCTATCACGGGACGGACGGTGCATCTGGCACCGGCTAAACGCCTTGTGCCAGACGCACACGCCCGCCCGTCTGTGCAGGTGTCCCTCTTATGCCGCCGCCCGGAGGGCGGCCGACAGCCAGCAGCTAAATGCGCCCGTCAGTCCGTGGCGGGGACGACAACGGTCCCCGTAGCGGTAACCACGATGAGCGGCTCGTCGAGAACCCGCGACGCCGAGTGCCCACGCCCGGGATCGGCGCGGCAGAGGACTCGGGCCTCGAAGGCCACGTCGCGGCTGCGGCGGCCGACGCGGGTCAGTGTTGCCGTGGCCTCGATCACGTCGCCGGCTCGAACCGGGGCAAGGAACTGGATGCTGGAGTAGGAGGCGAGCAGGCTCTCGTCGCCGTCGGTGCGAATCGCGAGCTCCGTGCCGACGTCGCCGAACAGGCCGAGCACGTAGGCGCCGTCGACGAGGTTGCCGCCGTAGTGGGCGTGGCTGGCCGGGACGTAGCGGCGGTGGGTGACGGACAGGCCCTCGCGCGGGGCGGTGGCGGTCATGCGCCGGCCGCGGCGGGCTCGCCGCTGAGCGCGTGCACGAGGTAGCTCGCCACCTCGCGCGGGGTGGTGCCCCGGCCGAAGATCTTGTCGACGCCCAGGTCGGCGGCCATCGTCGGGTCGAACCGTGGCCCTCCGACCACGAGCAGGGGGCGCTCGCGCGTGCCGAACGCGCCTGCCAGCGCTCGGGCGCCCGCCAGGTGGGCGTCGCGCTGGGTGACGACCTGGCTG
>DAITAE010000274.1:0-1791 GCA_036824445.1 Streptosporangiaceae bacterium
GGTTGCCGCGCACGGTGTTGATCTCGCCGTTGTGCGCGATGAACCGGTAGGGGTGAGCCAGCGGCCAGGACGGGAAGGTGTTGGTGGAGAACCGGGAGTGCACCATGGCCAGGGCCGAGGTGTATGCCGGGTCGGACAGGTCGGGGAAGAACGGGTCGAGCTGGAGCGCGGTCAGCATCCCCTTGTAGACGATCGTCCGCGCGGACAGGCTGGCGAAGTAGATCCCGGCCTGATGCTCTGCGCGTTTGAGCAGGCAGAACGCCCGCCGGTCCAGGGTCAGCCCGCCTTCCGTGGCGGTGGGGGTCGCTACGAACAGCTGGGCCAGCCGGGGCAGCACCGCGAGCGAGGCCCGGCCGCAGAACGAGCGGTCGTGCGGCACGTCCCGCCAGCCGAGGACGGCCAGGCCCTCGGCCGCCGCGATCCGCTCGACGGCGGCCTTTGCCTGCGCGGCGGCGGTCTCGCCCACGGGCAGGAAGGTCAGGCCGGCCGCGTAGTGGCCGGCGGCGGGCAGGCTGAAGCCGCAGGCCGCGCGGAAGAAGGCGTCCGGGATCTGGGTGAGGATGCCCGCCCCGTCGCCGGTCTCCGGGTCGCTCCCCTTTGCGCCGCGGTGGTCCAGGTTGCGCAGGACGGTGAGCGCCTGGGCAACCGTGTCGTGCGTGCGCCGCCCGGTCAGGTCGGCGACGAAGCCGACGCCGCAGGCGTCGTGTTCGTAGTGGCTGTCGTACAGCCCCTGGTTTTCCCCGTAGTTCCCCGCTGAGGCGGCAGGCGCCATTGACTCTCCCGTCGTCTCATCCGTCGACGCGTTCTCACCTGCGTGCGGTCGGGACGACGTTGGCCCTGCCGCGGGCGGCGTGGTAAGCGCCGCCACCGGCTCGTGGAGCTATAGCACGGAGATTACATGCAGATGCGCTACCGGTGAATACTTGCCCGCCGGGCGCGGGCGCCGAAAGTGCCGCAAGGCGCCGGTCAGCTGGCGCGGCCGGCGGGCCGGGCGGGCCGCCGGACACCGGTGGCGAGGTCGCCGGCGAGGTCCCGCACGCCGGCGATGCCCGCGGCGAGGCTGGGCGCGTCCAGCAGGCGCTGGACGAATGCCGAGCCGACGATGACGCCGTCAGCGAAGGACGCCACCTCGGCCGCCTGGGTCCCGTCCCGGACGCCGAGCCCCACGCCGACCGGCAGGGATGTGCACGAGCGAACCCGTGCCACCAGGCCGCCCGCGTCGCGGCTCACGGTGTCGCGGGAGCCGGTGATGCCCATCAGCGACGCCGCGTAGACGAAGCCCCCGCACAACCCTGTGATCAGCTCGATGCGCTGCGGCGTGGAACTGGGCGCCACCAGGAAGACCGGATCCAGCCGGTGGGTGGCCGCCGCGTCCAGCCACGGGCCGGCCTCCTCGGGGGTCAGGTCCGGGGTGATCATCCCGGACCCGCCGGCGGCCGCGAGGTCGCGGGCGAACGCGTCCACCCCGTAGCGCTCGACCGGGTTCCAGTAGGTCATGACGAGCGCGGGGACTCCGGCCGCCGCGACCGCCTCGACGGTGTGCAGCACGTCGCGGACGTGAACGCCGCCGGTGAGCGCGCGGTGCACGGCCTGCTGGATGACCGGGCCGTCGATCAGCGGATCGGAGTAGGGCAGCCCGATCTCCACGATGTCGGCGCCGGATTCGGCCATCGCGAGCGTCGCGGCGATCGCCCCCTTTACCGTTGGGAACCCGGCGGGCAGGTAGCCGACGAGGACCGCGCGGCCGGCCGCCGCGACCTCCTGGAAGGCGACCCCAACCGCGGTCATGGG
>DAITAE010000274.1:1801-3042 GCA_036824445.1 Streptosporangiaceae bacterium
GTGTGGCCTCCTCCTGCGTGGCTACCGGCTGCGTGGCCTCCGCCTGCGTGGCTTCCGGCTGCGTGGCCTCGCCGGCCAGGTGGCCCAGCCAGCGGGACGCGGTGGCGACGTCCTTGTCCCCACGGCCGGAAAGGTTGACCAGCAGCAGCGCATCGGGGCCCAGTTCGCGCCCGACCTGCAGCGCCCCGGCAAGCGCGTGCGCGGACTCCAGGGCCGGGATGATCCCCTCGGTCCGGCAGAGCAGGGAGAACCCCTCCATCGCCTGGGCGTCGGTGATCGACCGGTAGCTCGCGCGGCCGGTGTCCCTGAGCCAGGCGTGCTCCGGCCCCACGCCGGGGTAGT
This sequence comes from Streptosporangiaceae bacterium, assembly GCA_036824445.1. Classification (GTDB taxonomy): domain Bacteria; phylum Actinomycetota; class Actinomycetes; order Streptosporangiales; family Streptosporangiaceae; genus UBA9676. The sequence goes on from DAITAE010000274.1 coordinate 2,144, forward strand.
CGAGGCCGGCCGAGATGGAGTGGGTGGCCAGCGTCTGGCCCTCGGCGTCCTGCAGCACATAGGTGCGCATCCCGTGCAGCACGCCCGCCGAACCCGCGACCAGGGTGGCGGCGTGCCGGCCCGTGGCGATCCCGTCGCCGCCCGCCTCGCACCCGATCAGCTTCACCTGCGTGTCGGGCAGGAACTCATGGAATATGCCGATCGCGTTGGACCCGCCGCCAACGCAGGCGATCACCGCGTCCGGCAGGCGGCCCGCGATCTCCTGCACCTGGCGGCGCGCCTCCACCCCGATGACCCGCTGGAAGTCCCGGACCATCATGGGGAACGGGTGCGGGCCGCCGACCGACCCGATGCAGTAGTGCGTGGTCGCCACGGTGGCGACCCAGTCACGGAACGCCTCGTTCATGGCGTCCTTCAGGGTGGCCGTCCCGATCGTGACGGGGATGACCTCGGCGCCGAGCATGCGCATCCGAGCCACGTTCAGCGCCTGGCGGTGGGTGTCCTCCTCCCCCATGTAGACCACGCAGTCGAGACCGAAGAGCGCGCAGGCCGTCGCGGTGGCGACGCCGTGCTGCCCGGCGCCCGTCTCCGCGATCACCCGCCGCTTGCCCATGCGCTTGGCGAGCAGCACCTGCCCAAGCACATTGTTGATCTTGTGGGAGCCGGTGTGGGCGAGGTCCTCCCGCTTAAGCAGGACCGTGCAGTGCGCGACCTCGGAGAACCTGTGCGCCTGCGAGAGCAGGGTCGGCCGGCCGGCGTAGCCACGCAGCAGGTCATCGAGCTCCGCGGCGAACCGCGGGTCCGCCATGGCCGCCAGGTACTCCGCCGTCAGCTCGGCCAGGGCAGCCATGAGCGCCTCGGGCGCGAACCGCCCGCCGTAGATCCCGAAGTGCCCGCCC
>DAITAE010000274.1:3142-6564 GCA_036824445.1 Streptosporangiaceae bacterium
GCGGTCACCAGATCGGCGACGGCCGAGCGCGGATCCTTGCCGCTGACCAGGCTCTCCCCGACCAGTACCGCGTCCGCTCCCGCCGCGGCATAAGCGAGGAGATCGCGCGGGCCCCGGACGCCCGACTCAGCGATCTTGACGACCTCGGGCGGCATGAGCGGCGCCAGCCGCCCGAAAACTCCCCGGTCGACCTCGAGGGTGCCCAGGTCGCGCGCGTTGACGCCGATCACTTTCGCCCCGGCGTCGAGCGCGCTCGCGACCTCAGCCTCGCTGTGCACCTCGACCAGAGGCACCAGGCCGATCGAGAGCGCCCGCTCCGCCAGCAAGATCAGCGCGTTCTGGTCCAGCGCCGCCACGATCAGCAGCACCATGTCAGCCCCGTGGGCGCGGGCCTCCCACAACTGGTAGGAGCTGATCACGAAGTCCTTGCACAGCAGCGGCACCGACACCGCGCTCCTGACCGCGGCCAGGTCCTCCAGGCTGCCGCCGAAGCGGCGAGGCTCGGTCAGCACGCTGATGATGCTGGCCCCGCCCGCCTGGTAGTCCCGTGCCAGCGCGGCCGGGTCGGCGATGTCGGCCAGCGCGCCCCGGGAAGGGCTGGACCGCTTGACCTCGGCGATGATCGCCACGTCCGGCCGCCTGAGCAGATTCATCACCTCGCGCGGCGGGGCTGCTCCCCTGGCGGCCTCCTTGAGCCGGTCCAGCGGCGTGTGTTCCTGCCGGACAGCGAGATCGGCACGAACCCCTTCTAGGATCTCGTCGAGCACGCTCACGCGGTTCCGTAATCTCCTCGGATCGGATTCCTTGCGCCCCGATGGTAGCGAGCCGACTGCGGCGGGCCGGCAGCCGCCTCCCCGGGTCAGGCACGCGCCGCGGCGGCCCTGGGCACCGGCCGGCGCCACGCCCGCCCCGGGCACATCCGGGCGATTCCCAGCCTGACCTGCGACGCCTCAGACCGGCCCACAACGAGCCCTAGCCCACGATCTTGCCGCCGCAGGTATCGCGGGCCACGTCGCTGAGGCCAACCTCGTCTGGTAGCTCCTGTGGCCTGCGGGGCGGCAGCACGGTGTAGGCCCGGGCGACGGCGGGATGAAGCAGCGTGCCGGCGGCGATGATGGCGAACAGGGTGCCACCCAGATAACGGGCGCCGAAGAACCGGGACAGGCCGAAGCCGATGAAGGCCACCTCGAACCCGACCGCTATCAGCCACGCCGTCTTGGTCCCCGAGCGTACGAGGAACGCCAGCCCGCACAGCGCCGCCACTATCGCAAGGGTAATAAGGATCGAGGAGAGCTGCCGCTTGCTGAACGGCAGGCCGATGGCGGCGGCGGCGATCGCTTGCGCGACCACGAGCCGCGTGACAAGCCGGATCAGCAACTGCCCCGGCTCCGCCGACGGCCGGGCGGGCGGGCGGTGGTCGCCCTGCCGTTCCGGTCTTGTTGCGCTCACCGTTCACCTCCAGGCGCGACCCCAGGCAGCTCGGAGAGCTACCTATGAGCCTAACGGCCTGCCGGGCTGGCCGGGCTGCTCGGTAGGGTCCACCCCCCTGCTCAGAGACTCCCACAGGGTGCTGGCGTCGGCTACCGGCTGCGCCTTTCCCCCGCCGGCGCGGCTGTACCTGCCGGACATGGCAGGCCACCGGGGACCACGCCAGGTCACCAGGATCCCGGCGACCAGTACCGCCAGCCCGCCGACGGCCGCCAGCGGCCGCCACGGGAAGCTCGCCATCACGACATGGGCGGCGCCGCTCACCCCAGGCGTGCCGCCGGTGGCACCGGGCGTGGCGCCCGGCCCGGCCGCGCCGCCCCCTGCGATCGCCGAGCCAGCCTGCGAGGCCACGGCTCCCCGCGCCGCGGCGAGCACGTCGGCGCTGCCCACTCCGGCGCTTACCAGCACGGCGATCAGCACCCCGGATGCCGCCAGGAACGCTCCCACCAGCCGCCGGGCCAGCCCACGGGTGGCGATGACCGCCGCCAGGGCGGCCAGCGAGGCCACCGCCAGCGCCCCTACCACCGGCACCAGATCCTGGCCGCTCACGCGCACCGTGCTGCGGGGCAGCGGCGCGGGAGCAGCGGTGACCACCTGTGCCCATCCCTGCCGGACCGACAGCAGCACCAGCACCGCGCCAGCCGCCGCCGTGCCCAGGACGAGCGCATACTCGCGGCGGGCCGCGGCACCGCCAGGCGCGGCACCGCCAGGCGCGGCACCTCCAGACGCGGGACCCCCGACCACGGGACCCCCGGGCACGGGGGCGGCAGACTCGGGACCCCCGGGCATGGGGGCATCAGACTCGCGGCCGCTGGTCACGGGACGCTCACGGCGAGCACGCCCGCGTCGAAGCAGGTCCGGTCGCCGGTGTGGCAAGCGCCGCCGGTTTGGTCCACCTTCACCAGCACCGCGTCGCCGTCGCAGTCGAGCGCGACCGAGACCACGCGCTGCACGTGACCCGACGTCTCACCCTTGGCCCAGTACTCCTGCCGGCTGCGGGACCAGTAGGTGCACCGGCCGGTGGTCAGCGTGCGGTGCAGCGCCTCATCGTCCATCCAGCCCAGCATCAGCACCTCGCCGGTGTCGTGCTGCTGGGCAATGGCCGCGACCAGCCCGGCGGGGTCGCGCTTGAGCTGCGCGGCGATCCGCGGGTCGAGCCGCGAGGGCCGCGCTCCCTGGCTCATCGCGGGTTCCGTCCGGTTGTCATGCCCCGATCCTACGAAGGCCGGGTGGTCACCCGGCCCCCGCCGCTCAGTGATCGGCAGCGACGAACGGCAAGGCGTACCATCGCGGGATGAGCTTCGCCCGCGACGAGCGTGTTGCCCTGTGCGAGCTGCTGGATGAGACGGGCCCCGAGGCGCCCACCTTGTGTGAGGGCTGGCAGACCCTCGACCTTGCCGCCCACCTCGTGATGAGGGAGCGCAGGCCCGACGCCGCGGCGGGCGTGATGGGCGGCCCGCTGGCCGGCCACACCGAACGGGTGCGGCGCGCGCTCATCGCCAGCACGACCTACGGGCAGCTCGTGGACGAGATCCGCAACGGCCCGCCCCGGCTGTCGGTGTTCCGCATCCCCGGCATGGACGAGCGCCTCAACACGGTCGAGTACTTCGTCCATCATGAGGACGTCCGGCGCGGGGGCGACGGCTGGAAGCCGCGCGACATCGGCGCGGGCCTGACCGATCTGCTGTGGCAGCGGCTCAGGGCCGCCAGGTTCGTCTTCCGCAAGGCGCCGGTCGGCATCGAGCTGGTGCGCGACGACGTGCCGGCCGGCCCCGGCCGCCAGCGCGTGCGGATCACCGCCAAGGCCCGCACGCCGATGATCACCGTCACCGGCGGGCCGGCGGAACTGACGCTCTGGGCGCTGGGCCGGACCACGGCCGCCCAGGTCCGGTTCGACGGCAGCGAGCCCGATGTGCGCAAGCTGAAGCAGGCCG
>DAITAE010000275.1:0-6555 GCA_036824445.1 Streptosporangiaceae bacterium
GTGCTGTGCGCTGGCGGCACGACCATGCTCTCTTGGCCCGACGCGCTCTGCGAGCGCCTCGCCGCCGGCGGGCGCCGCGTGGTGCGCTATGACCTGCGTGACAGCGGCGAGTCGACGACTGCGGACCCGGAGGCGCCCGCTTACACCCTGCGCGACCTCGCCGCCGACGCGGCGGCCCTTGCCGACGCCCTCGGCGGCGGGCCCGCGCACCTCGCGGGGATCGGCGTCGGCGGGATGGTCGCCCAGGTCGCCGCGCTCGACCATCCGAGCGCGTTCTCGGCGCTCACCCTGGCCGGCACCCGCGCAGTCGCGCCCGGCAAGCCCGACGCTGACCTCCCCGACCACGACCAGGCGACGATGAAGCGCCTGTTCACGCGTCCGATGCCCGACTGGACCGACCGCGAGGCGGTGGCGGAGTCCGCCGCCGCCCGCGCGGAGATCCTCGGCGACGACCCCGGCGCCGCACGCGCGATCGCCGCGCGCATCTGGGACCGCACACCCGGCACCGCACCTCCGACCCAGATGGCCAACCAGCTCGGCATGGTCTTCGCCAAGCTCAACTGCAAACCCCGCTGGCGCGGGCGCCTGCCCGAGATCGAGGTCCCCACGCTCGTGGTCCACGGCCGCCGGGACCCGTTCTTCCCCGTCGGCAACGGCGAGGCGATCGCGCGCGAGATCCCCGGGGCGCGGCTGCTCGTCCTCGAGGATGCCGCCACTGCCATCCCCGATTCGGCGGCCGGCGAGGTCGCCGAGGCGATGCTCACGCTCGGGTAACTGATCGCCTATCCGCGCGGCTCCTTACTAGGCGCGTGGTTCGAACAGTTCGACCGGGTTGCCCGACGGGTCGTCCAGCAGGATCTGGTTCCCGCCGATGCCGGTCACGAGGTCGTTCCGGAAATGTACGCCCGATTTGCGCAGCGTCTCGATCATCGCCGGAAGCCCGGTGACCTCGAGGGAGATGCGGTTCCAGCCTCCGGGCTCGGGCTTGGTGCCGTCGGGCATCGCCTGGCCGCCACCGCCAAGCCCGGATGGCGCGCTGAGCAGCAGCCGCAGATCGCCGCGCGACAGCATGGCGAAGGTCGGTGCCGGGTGCATCTCCTCGCGGAATCCGAGGTGCTGGCAGTAGAAGTCGATCGCGGCGTCCACATCGTTGACGATGTAGCGGACGCTGACGGTGGCCATCGGCATACCTCCCTATCCTGCCCGTCGGCGTCAGGGGTAGATCTTCTTGTGCTCGCTGAGCATCGCCACGAACGCGTCGATGCGCTTCGCCCTGGTCTCCGGCCGTTTGGCGGTGCCGATCCGGTAGAGGATCGCGTACCTGTTCGTGCTGTCGAGGGTGGCGAAAAACGCGCGTGCCCGCTGGTTCGCCGCGAGCGCCCGGGCCAGGTCCTCGGGCACGGTCACCCGTGACTGCGATTCGTATGCCTGCTCCCAGCGGCCGTCGCCCTGTGCCCGCTCCACCTCGCGGAGCCCGGCGGGCCTCATCCGGCCGGACTCGATGAGCGCCGCCGCGCGCTCGGTGTTGATCTTCGACCACTTGCTGCCCGGCTTGCGGGGCGTGAACCGCTGCAGCCAGTACTCGTCATCGAGACGGCCCTTCTGGCCGTCGATCCAGCCATGGCACAGCGCCACGTCGAGCGCGTCGGAGTAGGAGATGCTCCGGCCGGCCGACCCCTTCTTCGCGATCTTGAGCCAGAGCCCCGGCGAGTCCGCGGCATGGGCGGTGAGCCATGCGTCCCACGCGTCCGTGTCCTCGAAGGACACCACCGGCAGCGAGTCGGTTGGCATGAGGGCAGTCAATCATGCCGATCGCCGGTGCGATCAAGGCGAGCCCGGTGAAGGCGGGCCGGGCCGCAGGGTCCCGGGAAGCGTCGCCCCGAAACTGGGTAGATGTGCAGAAATCGCAGCTAGCGGAGCCCGTGTCTGACCACCCGAAGGGGTCTGACTACCCGAAGGCTAGTTGTATTTTCGCAAGTGCCAGACCGGCAGCGTGACCCATCGAGGGAGCCCGTGCCCGAACCCGGCCGTCAGCGACGACTGCTCATCCTGGCCATCTGCTGCCTGAGCTTGTTCATCGTGGGCGTTGACAACACGATCGTGAACGTCGCGCTGCCCTCTATCCAGCGCGACCTGCACGCCCCGGTGTCCGGGTTGCAGTGGACGGTGGATGCCTACACCGTGGTCATGGCCAGTTTCCTCATCCTGGCCGGATCGACGGCGGACCGGCTCGGGCGGCGCCGGATCTTCCAGATCGGGCTCGCCACCTTCACCCTCGGTTCCCTGCTGTGCAGTCTCGCGCCGGGCCTGGGCTGGCTGGTTGTGTTCCGCATGCTGCAGGCGGTCGGCGGCTCGATGATGAACCCGGTGGCCGTGTCGATCATCGCCAACACTTTCACCGACCCGCGCGAGCGTGCCCGGGCCATCGGCGTCTGGGGTGGTGTTTTCGGCCTGTCCATCGCGCTCGGCCCGGTGCTCGGCGGCGTGCTGACCGACAGCGTGGGGTGGCGGGGCATCTTCTGGGTCAACATCCCGGTGGGGGTGGCGGCGATCGTGCTCACCGCGCTGTTCGTCCCGGAATCCCGCGCCGCTCGCCCGCGCCGCGTCGACCCGGTCGGCCAGGGGCTGGTCATCGTTGCCCTGGCATCGGCGACCTATGCGATCATCGAGGGCCCGCGCTCGGGGTGGCTCTCCCCGCTGATCTTTGGCCTGTTCGCCGCCGCGGCCGCCGCGGTCGCCGCGCTGATCCTCTATGAGCCGCGGCGGAGGGAGCCGCTGCTGGACCTCAGGTTCTTCCACAGCGCCCCGTTCTCCGGCGCCACGCTGATCGCGGTCAGCGCCTTCGCCGCCACGGGAGGATTCCTGTTTCTCAACACCTTGTACCTGCAGGACGTGCGCGGCCTTTCCGCCCTGCACGCCGGGCTGTACACCCTTCCGCTGGCGGTGATGACGCTGCTGCTCGCGCCGCTGTCGGGGTGGATCACCGGCCGCCGGGGGCCGCGGCTGCCGCTGCTGGCGGCCGGGGTGGCGATGACCGCCGGCGGCCTGCTGCTGACCGGCCTGACCCCCGCCACTCCCGTCGGCTGGCTCATGATCGCCTATCTGACGTTCGGCATCGGGTCCGGCCTGGTGAACCCTCCGATTACGAACACCGCCGTGTCGGGCATGCCCCGCGCCCAGGCCGGCGTGGCCGCGGCCGTGGCATCGACGAGCCGTCAGGTCGGACAGTCCCTGGGCGTCGCGGTGGTGGGCGCGGCCGTGACGTCGGCGCTGCACGGGCCGCTGCGGGCGGGCTTCACCGAGGCCAGCCACGTCGGCTGGTGGATCATCGCGGGCTTCGGCGGCGCCGTCCTGGCCGTCGGCGTGATCACGAGCGGGCGCTGGGCACAGGCGACCGCGGCGCGGACCGCCGAGAGGATCACGGCGGAGGAGACCAGGATTCCGGTGGGCGCGCCCTGACCCACCCGTTCCCGGCCTTGCCCGGCTCAGCCGCTGGCCGCGGTGGGCGTTCCCATCAGCGAGAACATCGCCCCCTGGTCGTCGCTGACGACAGCCATCCGCCCATAGGGACTGTCCCAGGGCTCCCGCATCACCGTGCCGCCGGCCCCGGTGATCGTCGCGACGGCGGCGTCGGTGTCCCCGACCGCGAAATACGTCGACCAGTGGGCCGGGGCGTCGGGCGGGAAACCGCTGCCAAGATCACCGATGCCGCCCACTTCCTTCCCGTCTACCTTCAATGTCGCGTAACGGAACTCCGGGGTGGACATGTCGCCATACTCGTAGCCGAACACCGCACTGTAGAACGCCTTGTTGCCGTCCAGGTCGCGGCTGAAGTTCTCGTTCCAGCACACCGAACCCGGCTCGTTGGCCAGCCCGAGCCCGGTGTGCTGACGGGCCTGCCAGATCCCGAACGCCGCTCCCGCCGGGTCGGCGGCGATCGCGGCCCGGCCGAAGTTCATCACATCTACCGGCTCCGCCAGAACCTGGCCGCCAGCCGCCGTGACCTTGCCCGCCGTCGCGTCCGCGTCGTCGGAGGCGAGATAGACGGTCCAGACGGTCGGGGTCCCCGGTGGTCCCTGTTTGGGCACGATTCCGGCCACCGGGTGGCCATCCTTCAGGCACATGGTGTACCCGGCGGCCTCGGGCGGGCCGGCCTGGATGTCCCAGCCGAACAGCCGTGAGTAGAACGTGCCGGCGCGGGTGACGTCGTCCACCCCGAGGTCCACCCAGCAGGGTGTCCCGGCGGGCCAGGCCGTGTCGCGCGTGACCATGCATCCTCCCCGGTTCCGGGACGGCGCGTCCTCGCGCCGCGCCCACGGGGCACAGCTTACGCAGCGGCGATTGCCGCCGGATCACCCGCGAACCAGCCGGGTAGCGAGCGAGCCCGGGCCGCTGGCGGGTCCCGGGGGCGTTACGAGTAGCAGTAGGAGTCGCTGGAGGCGTCGCCGCCCTCGAGCCGGACCTGGTGCACGCGGCGCCCGCGGAACGCATCGCCTTCGATGAAGAAGCGCTCGTCGAAGCCGATGCCGCCGCCCTCGCCGACGTCCAGCTTGGTCACAGAGGACGGCCCTGCGCGGGGGCCAAGGCATACGGGCAGTCTTCGCGTCGGCCCGCCACCCTGTCAGCCGTCGTCACCAGTGCACGAGCCAGAGCGTGCTGAACGCGAGCGCGCACACCGCGACGACTCCGAACAGGCCGACCCAGAGCCCGGCTGGCAACCTGGTGAGCGCGGCGAGCTGGTCCGCGTCCGTGCGCCCGCTCAGCCTGCGCCGCCGGGCACGCTGCAGTTCCAGCACCGGCCGCACGCCGCCGAACAGCAGGAACCACGTCAGCGCGTATCCGAACGCATACTCGCCGAGCGCGGAGGCGCGCCAGAGGACGACCGCGATGGCTGCGCCGGTGATGAGCACGGCCAGCAGGCCGTAGGCGTTGCGGACGGCGACCGCGAGCGCTGCCAGCAGGGCCAGGCTGAGCATCAGCATCCCGGCGACGTGACCGGTGGCCAGCAGGGCCGCCGCGCCGAGGCCGAGCAGCGGCGGGGTGAGGTAGCCGGCCGCGGCGGTGAGCACGACGCCCGGGCCGGCCGGGTTCCCCTCGGAGACCGTGACGCCGGCGGTGCTGCGCAGCACCCGTACGCTGCTCACTCGCCTGCCGGTCAGCAGCGCCGTCAGCGCGTGGCCGCCCTCGTGCGCGATGGTCACCACGGTCCGCGCGACCGGCCAGATCCGCGATGACGCCACGGCGACCAGCGCCACCAGTGCTGTGGCCAGGACGAGCAGCTGGGACGGATGGTGCCCGCCCCCGGCCAGGAAGATGGCGGCGTGGTTCGAGAGCCTGTCCAGCCGCGCCGCGCCCATGCCGGTCATACTGCCATCCCCGGCCCCCATCTCCGGCCCGGCGGAACGGTGTGGCGCGTGACATTCATGATCACGGACGATTCTCGGTTCATAGCGCCGGAGATCGTCCGTGATCATGGAACTACCCGGGCTGGGCGGTGACGTTGCGGCCGGTCCACGGGCGCTGCCAGGATCGCCGCATGCTGAACGTCCAATTCTTCGTCCTGGGCACCACCGACATGGGACGGGCCATCGGCTTCTGGACCCGGGCACTGGGCTACGTCGTCAGCGCGGGCGGGGCCGAGGCCCGCTGGACCGAGCTCGTACCCGCCAGCGGGCACGGCGCCGCGCTCGCGTTCCAGTACAGCGAGACCGCCGTCCAGGAGCACCCGCGGAGCCACATCGACCTGTCCGTGGCCGACGCCGCCGAGCAGGCGGCCGAAGTCGACCGCCTGGTTTTGCTGGGCGCCGAGCGGGTCGACTGGGACCTGTACCCGGCGGACCCGGACTTCGTGGTCCTCGCCGACCCGGACGGCAACCGGTTCTGCGTGGTGGATCTCAGCCACGTTTAGCCGGGCGGGACAGCCGGGGCGCAGCTGGGGAGCCGGACAGGCGGGGGCCGTCAGCCCGTGGTCAGCAGCGTGGCGTGTCCCGCGGTGATCACTCCGTTCCGGACCAGGAATGACGCCCGGTAGGTCTCCACGACGCCGTTGGTGTGGTGCGCGGCAAAGCGCACAGACACCCGGTCGCCGTGGGCGGCGATGTGGGTCAGCACGTCACGGGACGTCCCGCGATAGCCGGCGATCATCTCGTGGTAGGTATGGCTGAAGTTCTTGCCGCCCAGGTTCCACACCCTCCGCCAGCTGCGTGTGTTGATGGCGGCGAAGTACGCCTTGACCACCGCCTCCGGGCCCGCGACGGCTGAGGAGGCGGGCGGCGTCGGCCGCCCGCCGGAATCCCCGCGTGACGTGAGCGCCACCGCAGCGAGTCCGGCCACGGCGAGGACCACTACCAGGGTCCCGGCGGCCAGCACCCTCCCCGGCCACCGCCAGCCCCTCCGGGGCGGGGCTGGCTCGGGGCGCCACTCCAGCGGCGCGGTGATGCTGGGGACGTGCCCGGCGTCGGCCCGTTTCCGCGCCGGCTCCTTGCGGAACAGGTGGTCCAGGAAGTCCTCTGGTGGCGGGCTGTTCGGCGAGGCTCCGGGACCGGCTGAGGGCGC
>DAITAE010000781.1:0-1919 GCA_036824445.1 Streptosporangiaceae bacterium
CGATGGCCGACGTCGTCGCCTTCGCCGAGGAGATGGACCGCGCCGGAGCCGACTGGCAGCTGATCATGTACGGCGGTGCCCAGCACGGCTTCACGCACAAACACGCGGCACCCGCGGCAACCCCTGGCGTCGCCTACCACGCGCTCTCGGACGAGCGCTCCTTCGCGGCCGCGAGCGCGTTCCTGGCCGAGGCACGCCCGATCGCCGGCGGACAGCCGGGACAGCCGGGCCAGGAGGTATAAGCGCCGCCGCCGGCCGGAACCGTGGCCGGCGTCCCGCCGTGGCGGGGAGTCAGGCCGAGGCCGGGCGCAGCTCGGGGGGCACGTGGCTGGCGAGCCGCGCTGCCAACGCCGCCGCGGTCTCGGTTACCGTGCCGACGGCCTCGGGCACGGCGTCGCCGGAGCCGGCGGCCGCGCAGCGGTCCGCCATCGCGGCGACCCGTTCGGCCAGCAGCGCCCACGCGGCGCCGCGCGCGGGGATGAAGTTGCCCATCTGGTAGTACATCTCGAAGGTGGGCCCCGCGGTGCGGCCAGGGTGTGCCGCTCCGGCGGGCAGGCGGGTCAGCGCCCGCCCGAGCGGCGCCAGCACGCCGGCCATCAGCTGGAACGCGCACTCCGTGAGCACGCCGAGCTGCTCGTCGGTCTCGTCGGTGTGGGTGAAGAACCTGGTCAGCAGCTGCAGCAGCGTTTCGTATCCGAGGTTGAACAGCTCGGCGACCGTGCGGGCGGCCGGCTCGGTCAGCAGCGGCTGCGGCTCGGCGACGTCGAAGGGCTGCCGGGTGAAGGCCGGGATGACCGGCCGTGCCGGGTCGAAGGACGGGTCCCGCTCGCGGAGCTGGCTGTATTCGTCCCAGATGCGCAGGAACCGGCCGTAGTGCGCGGACTGCCAGTCGCCGCGGGCGCCCTCACCCTGCTCGATGATCTCCTCGATGGCGGCGTGCGCCGATTTCAGGCCGGTGACGGCGACGAGCTGTGGCCACCGGAACATCTCCGGGGTGGCCTGGGCGCGCGGCGGCCCCACGAACAGGCCCTGCTCACCGAGGCGGCCGGCCAGACGGCTCAGGCCGTTCATGATTCCGCGGTAGAGATGCCCGACGGTGGAGAAGTCCTGCAGACGTGGCATGACCTCGCTGGGTACGACGGGCTCCGGCGATGGCGCGGCGGGGACGAATCCCGCCGCGTCCAGCCGTGCCATGCCTTCGGGCCGCTCCAGGTACAGGAAGTGGGTGAGCGCCGCCTCGCCGAACGGCAGCAGCGCGAACTGCACGCCCGGCGGCAGGTACTCCGAGCGGCGCGGGAAGTTCGGCCGGGAAAGGGACGGCGCGGCGCCGATCGCCGTCATGACGTTGGCGACGAGCGCAAGGTGCAGCATCTCCTCGATGGCGATGCCGGTCAGCAACTCGCGCCATCTGGCCACCGCCTCGGCCTGCGCGGCGGTCAGGCCCTCATCGGGATCGGTCTTGAGGCTGAAGCAGGCGTACAGGTACTGGCACATGATTAGGTGCTCAAGCTGCGACGCCTCGATCAGCAGGTCCCACAGGTGCTCACGGTTCTCGACAACAATTTCCGGCTCGCTCATCTGTGCTCCCAGGACGTCGCCCTGCCCACGGCCCAAACAGAGCCACATTACAGCCGCCGATCGTGCATCCCGCTGCGGCGGCCGACCCGAAGGCGGGGAAGGTGCGGCAGCTTCCGATCTGCCCTAGGGATTGACGCCGCAGGCGAATGCCTCGGCCAGGAACGCGCGTGCAGCCGCGAAGGAGCGTTCGTCGGCGAGGGGATGGTAGGCGACTCCCGGAGCCGCCCCAGGGACGGCATGCCTGTGTGTGAAGCCGTGCTGGGCACCGCCGTACATGATCAGCTGGCAGTCGGCTCCGGCGCGGTCCATCTCCTCGGCGAAGGCGACGACGTCGGCCATCG
>DAITAE010000782.1:0-1918 GCA_036824445.1 Streptosporangiaceae bacterium
CGGCCGCCCGCCGTCGTTTTGGATGCAGAACGGGCTGCCGCGTCGCTGCTCGCCGCGGCCGCGCGGGCCGGGCTGCTGGCGGCGGCGCACGACGTCTCCGACGGCGGGCTCGCCATCGCGCTCGCCGAGTCCTGCCTGGCCGGCGGGCACGGCTGCCGGGTGCGGCTGCCGGGCGACGAGTTCACCTTCCTGTTCAGTGAGTCGGCGGCGCGGGTGGTGGTCGCGGTGGTTCCCGGGTCGGAGGAGCAGTTCTCCGGCCTGTGCGCGGCGCACGGCGTCCCCGCGGCGGTGCTGGGCACGGTCGAGGGCACCCGCCTGGAGGTGAAGGGTAGCTTCGCGGTACCGCTGGATGAGCTCGCCGCCGCCCACCGGGGCGTGCTGCCGGCCCTGTTCGGCTGAGGCCCGCCGTGTCGGCCAGACGGGCGTCAGCCAGGGGAACGGCCACCGAGCGGCTGCGCGCCGCCGTGGATGAGCAGCGCGCCGCCCTGGGCGAGCCCGGCTGGACCGGGCCCGCCGATGCGGCCTCGCTCGGCCGGGAGTGCGTGCGCGCCGTGCTGGCGGCGGTGGATGGCGGGATCGCGCCGCGCCCGGCGGCGGCGCGGGCGGCCGTGACCTTTCTGCTCGGCGTGCTCGCCGACCGCGCGCCGGGCCGTGCGGTCGAGGTGCGGGTGCCGCCCTACGCCGCGGTGCAGTGCATCGAGGGCCCGCGGCACGCCCGGGGAACCCCCTCGAACGTGGTCGAGACCGACCCGCTGACCTGGCTCGCGCTGGCAACCGGCCGGTCCGGGTGGGCGCAGGCGGTGGCGACCGGGAAGGTCCGCGCCAGCGGACCGCGCGCCGACCTGTCGGCCTGGCTGCCGCTGCTGGCGGGCTGACCGCTCCCGGCTCGCTCGCGCCCGGCCCGGCCAAGGCCGCGTGGGCCACCGTGACCCTTACACTGGCGCTGTGGTCAAGCCCGATGGCCGATTGACCGACGAGACTGATTGCCGGGACCGGCCGCCGCGGGACGCCTGCGGTGTTTTCGGCGTCTGGTCTCCCGGCGAGGACGTCGCCAAGCTCGCCTACTTCGGCCTCTACGCGCTGCAGCACCGGGGGCAGGAGTCGGCCGGCATCGCGGTCAGCGACGGTGCCCGGATCGTGGTGTACAAGGACATGGGCCTGGTCGCCCAGGTCTTCGACGAGTCCGTCCTGTCCACGTTGCGCGGCCACATCGCTGTCGGCCACTGCCGGTATTCCACCAGCGGCGCCTCGGTCTGGGAGAACGCCCAGCCGACCTTCCGCTCGACCGCGTCGGGGAGCCTGGCGCTGGGCCACAACGGCAACCTCATCAACACGCTCGAACTGGCCGCGATGGTGGAGGGGGCGGCGGACCAGTGGCGCGGCCCGGTGGGCACCTCCGACACCGACGTGCTGACCGCGCTGTTCGCCGACCCGCGCAGCGCCAGCGTCGCCGACAGCGCGCTCGCCGCGCTGCCCCTGGTGCGGGGCGCGTTCTCGCTGGTCTTCATGGACGAGCACACCCTGTACGCGGCGCGTGACCCGCAGGGCTTCCGCCCGCTCGTGCTCGGGCAGCTGGAACGGGGCTGGGTGGTGGCGAGCGAGACCGCGGCGCTGGACATCATCGGCGCGGCCTTCGTGCGTGAGGTAGAGCCGGGTGAGCTGATCACGATCGACGAGCGGGGCGTTACCTCGGCCACCTTCGCCCCGGCGCGACCCCGCGGCTGCCTGTTCGAGTACGTCTACCTGGCCCGCCCGCACACCACGATCGCCGGCCGGAGCGTGCAGGCGACCCGGGTGCAGGTCGGCCGGTACCTCGCGGCCGAGCATCCGGCAGCGGCCGACCTGGTCATCCCGGTCCCCGAGTCGGGCACCCCGGCCGCCATCGGCTACGCCCAGGCCAGCGGCATCCCGTACGGCC
>DAITAE010000783.1:0-1917 GCA_036824445.1 Streptosporangiaceae bacterium
CCCTCCACCGTCTCTGGGGTGGCCCCGTGCGGGTAGTCCTCAGCCTGGGCGTAGCGCGCCACGGTATTGCCAAGGACGAGCGCGGACGTGCGCTCGGGATGGGTCGCCGCGAAGATCATCCCGACCGCCCCGGCGTCCAGCTCGGCATAGATCGCTGCCCGATCCGACCCGGCCGCGTCCAGTACCACCCGCAGATCATCGGCCCACTCTTCCCACGTCGGCAGGGCATCCAGCGGAACCGGGTCGGAGGCGCCAGCACCGCGCCGGTCGAACATGATGAGCCGGCTGAACGAGGCGAGCCGCTCCAGGAACCGGGCCATCAGCGGGTGCTCCCACTGCACGTCGATGTGCTCGGTCAAGCCGTTGGCATAGACAAGGTCCAGCGGGCCCTCACCCAGCACCTGATAGGCGATATCCGCCCCACCCAGCGAGGCGTACCTAGTTTGGGGAAGGGTCACATCCGCTCCCGGTCCTGTGCGTTCCCGCTGGCCAGCCATGGTAGCTACTTCGACCTGAAAAGGGGTCCTCCTGAGACCGGGGACCGGCCTCTGGGGCTGGGCGGGCTCTCGGGTGGCTTGGCCTTGGCTGGTTAGCTGGCCAGGGCCCCGATCTTGACCAGGTTGTGGGCGAACACCCCGTGCCCGCACCAGATCGCGGCCCCGTTCCTGGTGTCCAGGCGGGTGCGGTCCCAGCCGTAGCCGCGTTTGAGGTAGCTGATCCGGCCCTCCGAGCCGGTGCGCCATTTGACCAGCCGGTGGAAGCCGCGGCTGTGCTCGATCGTCTCGCGGGTGGGTGAGATCTTGCCTTGGCGGGGGATCGCGATGGTCTGCACGCCGAGCTCGCCCAGGTCGTGCTCGACGGCGGGCTGGCCGTAGCCACGGTCGGCGGTGACCGCGCGGGGCGTGCGGCCAGCGCGCCGGCGGATGCGTCCGATCGCCGGCGCCAGTTGTGGCCCGTCGGCGGCGGCGCCGGGCTCGACGTTGTAGTCCAGGATGATGCCGTCGTCGTTGTCGGCGACCTGGGCCTTGTAGCCGAACTCGACCGGGCGGTCGATGCGGCCTTTGCGGATCGGCCGGGCATCGGGATCGTGCAGGCTGACCAGGCGGGTCGCGCCTTCTGGTGTCTGCCCGGCGAGCCGGGTGCGGGTCTGGGCCACGATCTTGCCGGTGCGCTCGATCGTGACCGTCAGCTCATCCAGCGCCCGCCGCAGTCTGCCCCGCACCCGGCCGCTGAGGGTCTGGGACACGGCCTGGCGGCCGTTGCGCAGCACCGCGGCGGCCTGCGCCGCGGCCTTCTCCGCCAGTCCCACGAGTTCACCGGTCACCCGGGCGATCGCCTGGGTGCTTTCCT
The DNA here is from genome assembly GCA_036824445.1 of Streptosporangiaceae bacterium. Lineage (GTDB taxonomy): Bacteria > Actinomycetota > Actinomycetes > Streptosporangiales > Streptosporangiaceae > UBA9676. The sequence goes on from DAITAE010000783.1 coordinate 1,351, forward strand.
CCCGGCCCAGCTTGCTGCGGGTATGCAGCTTGCTGGCGATCTCCCGGACCCGCCGCGCCGCCGCCCGCCGCCGGTCCGTCATTGCGGTCCCGGTCGCCCCGCCTGCGGCCTGCACCCGCCGCACCGTCCGCACCAGCTTGCCGACCGCCTTGGCCAGCAGCCCCGAGTCGGTCGGGTAAGCCACGTTCGCGCTGATCACCGTGGTGTCCGCGCGCACCCGCGCGGTGCGCAGCAGCTTCTGCCCGGCGGCCTTGGCCCACAGCGCCTCATTCAGCCCGGCCACCGCGCTCTCCCCGCACCGGCTGGTCAGCTTCATCAGCGTGGTCGGGTGGGGCACCTTGCCATCGATCGGGATCCGGCAAAACCGCCGCCAGGTAATCGAATCGCTGACCTCGGCGCACAAGCTCTCATAACCCAGCCGGTAACGGAACTTCAAAAACATCAGCCGCAGGTAGCACTCCATGGGAGTGGACGGCCGCCCGAGCAGCGGGTGAAAATGCACCGCGAACGGCGCGAAGAACGCCGGGTCATCCAGCAGCGCATCCACCCGCGCCAGCTCTCCCGGCA
>DAITAE010000276.1:0-6546 GCA_036824445.1 Streptosporangiaceae bacterium
ATCGGAGGCAGCATCGCGCTCATCATCATCGGCGCCATTCTCCGGTACGCGGTGACCTGGACACCGAACGGCATAGACCTGCAGGTAGTCGGCCTCATCCTGATCATCGGCGGCGTGGTCGGCCTGATCATTTCCCTCGCGTTCCTCCTCGCGCGCCGGCGCCGTGCCTCGTCGACGCAGGTGTACGAGGAACGCCGCTATACCGAGCCACCGGGCCGCTACAACGACCCACAAGGCCGCTACACCGACCCACAAGGCCGCTACACCGACCCACCGGCGTGAGGGGACGCGGCTACAGCGGCACGGTCCGGGTGTGACAGGCTTTCGCCATGGGAATCGTGTCACCCGGCTTCTCCGGGCGCGGGAGGTCCTCCGACGAGCGCCTGCCGCCAGGGCAGTACCTGGTCACCGACTTCCCGGTGCTCTCCGCCGGGCCCACGCCCCGCGTAGACACCGGTAAGTGGGAGCTGCGGATAACGACCGAGACCGGGCAGGTCCACCGCTGGGACTGGGCGGCCTTCCAGGCGTTGCCCGCCGAGGAGCCGACCGTCGACATCCACTGCGTGACCAAGTGGTCCAAGTTCGGCACCCACTGGCGGGGGGTGTCGCTGGACACGCTGCTGGCCGACGTGAAGACCAGCGCCGGGTTCGCGACCGCGAAGTCCTACGGCGGCTACACCACCAACCTGCCGCTGGCGGACCTGGTCGACGGCCAGGCGTGGGTGGCCTTCGACTTCGGCGGCGAGCCGCTCGAGGCCGAGCACGGCGGCCCGGCCCGCCTGCTCGTTCCGCATCTGTATTTCTGGAAGTCCGCGAAATGGCTCCAGGGCATCGACCTGTCCGACCACGACACGCCGGGGTTCTGGGAGAGCCTGGGCTACCACAACTACGGTGACCCGTGGCGCGAGCAGCGGTACTGGGGCGACTGAGCTGGCGGGTGGGCACGGTGGCGGCCCTCCGCGACGAGACCGCCACCGCGCGCACGATCGTGCTTGATGTCCCCGGCTGGCCTGGGCACCTGGCCGGCCAGCACGTGGATGTGCGGCTGACCGCGGAGGACGGGTACTCGACTGAGCGGTCGTACTCGATCGCCTCCGCCCCCGCTGACGGCCAGGCCGACCGGCCGGTGGTCGAGCTCACCGTGCAGCGGCTTGCCGACGGGGAGGTCTCCCCGTACCTGACCGAGACTCTGGCCGTCGGCTACCCGCTGGAACTGCGCGGTCCGGTCGGCGGCTGGTTCGTCTGGAACCCGGACGGCCCGGCCAGCACCGGGCCGGTGCTGCTCGTGGCCGGCGGGAGCGGCGTAGTGCCGCTGATGGCGATGATCCGCGAGCGCGCCGCCGCGGGCAGTCAGGCGCCGTTCCGGCTGATCTACTCGGTCCGGGATCCCAGTGCCCTGCTGTACGCCGATGAGCTGGCGCGGCGGGATCGGGCCGGTGACGGCTTGCAGGTGAGGTACGTGTACACGCGCACCGCCCCGCCAGGCTCCACCGAGCCCACCGGCCGGATCAACGCCGCGACCCTCGCCTCGGCCGGCTGGCCGCCGGATGAGTCGCCGGCGGTGTTCGTGTGTGGCCCGACCGGCTTCGTCGAGGCCGTCGCCGACCTGCTGGTGCGTGCGGGCCATGGTGCGGGCGCCATCAAGACCGAACGTTTCGGGCCCTCCGGAGGCAAGACATGAGCGACTACATGGACGGGAACATGCTCGGCGGATCGCTGGGCGAGCTGTTCAGCATGGACGTCACCAGCGCGACCGTCACGTGCGTGTCGTGCGGCGCCAGCTGGGCCATCGCGCAGACACGCGTCTACCCGCACGCGCCCGGGATGGTGGCCCGCTGCCCCGACTGCGACGCGGTGCTGTTGCGGCTCGTCCGCGGCCCCGACCGCGCCTGGCTGGACCTGCGCGGCGTCACCAGCCTCCAGGTCGCCATGCCCGGCCAGTGAGTCCTACGTCGGCTTCTGAGTCCTACATCGGCTTCATCAGCCCGATGCGGTTCCCCGCGGGGTCGCTGAAGAACGCGATGCTGGGGCCGCCGGGGACATCCATCGGCGGCGTCACGGTGACGCCGCCGAGCCTGCCGATCTGGTCCAGCGCGGCCTGGAGGTCGGGTACCGCGATGTAGAAGACGACGTACGGCTTGCCGTCCGGGCTCGGGCACACCCCGCCGCCGATGCCGCCCTCCTGCGCCGCGACCATCCCATAGCTCATGGGGTTGTTTGCGTCGATCTCCCAGCCGAAGGCCTCCCTGTAGAAGCGCTGGAGCGCTCCCGCGTCCGGCCCGCTCACCTCGAACCAGCCGACCGGATTCGCCATCGGCCACCCCTCCCTCGTCATGGGCCCAGCCGCGGCGGGCCCGGGGCACGCGCGCCACAGTACCCGGCGCGGCGGCCGTCCTGTTGCCAGCGCCTCATAGCATGGGCTGCATGTGGTGGTCCGGTTACGGCCAGGGGGTGTGAGATGACGACGCCCGAAGGTGCGGCACGGACGGTGATCGTGACCGTGGACGACGATCCCGGTGTGTCCCGGGCCGTGGCCCGTGACCTGCGGCGCCGGTACGGCGAGCAGCACCGGATCGTACGCGCCGAGTCCGGCGACGCCGCGCTCGACGCGCTGCGCGAGATGAAGCTCCGGGGCGACGAGGTAGCCGTGATCGTGGCGGACTACCGGATGCCGGGGATGAACGGGATCGAGTTCCTCGAGCGGGCCATGGACTTTTACCCGACGGCGCGCCGGGTGCTGCTCACCGCCTACGCGGACACCGGCGCCGCGATCGACGCGATCAACGTGGTCGACCTCGACCACTACCTGCTCAAGCCGTGGGATCCACCGGAGGAGAAGCTCTACCCGGTGATCGACGAGCTGCTCAGCAAATGGCAGGCGGAGGACAGGCGCCCGGTCCGGGTGGCTAAGGTGGTCGGCCACCGCTGGTCCGCGCGCTCCTCCGCGGTCCGCGAATTCCTCGCCCGCAACCAGGTCGCCTACCGCTGGTACGACTCCGAGGATCCCGATGGCCAGCGGCTGCTGGCCGCCGCCGAGACCGACGGGCTGCGGCTGCCGGTGGTGATCACCGCGGATGCGGAGGTGCTGGTGGAACCGGCCGACGCCGAGCTCGCCGTCAAGGTCGGACTCGCGACCACCCCGGCGCAGGACTTCTACGACGTGGTGGTGATCGGCGGCGGCCCGGCCGGGCTCGGCGCGGCGGTCTACGGCGCGTCCGAGGGGCTGCGGACCGTGCTGGTCGAGCGCACCGCCACCGGCGGCCAGGCTGGCCAGAGTTCCCGCATCGAGAACTACCTGGGTTTCCCCGACGGGGTGTCCGGGGCGCAGCTGACCGAGCGGGCCCGGCGGCAGGCCACCAGGTTCGGGGCCGAGGTGCTCACCACGCGCAACGTGGTCGGCCTCGACGTTAACGGCTCGGCGCGGACGGTCCGCTTCGCAGATGGCGGCGCCATTGATGCGCACACGGTCATCCTTGCCACGGGGGTCTCCTACCGGCAGCTTGGCGCACCCGGGCTCGACGAGATGACCGGGCGCGGCGTCTACTACGGGTCCACGCTCACCGAGGCGGCCGCCTGCATGGGCCACGACGTCTACATCGTGGGCGGCGCGAACTCCGCCGGGCAGGCCGCCGTCTACCTGGCCCAGCACGCCAAGTCGGTCACGATCCTGTGCCGCGGGTCCTCGCTGGAACGGTCCATGTCCTACTACCTGATTGAGCAGATCAGGTCGACCGGCAACATCTCGGCCCGCATCTGCACCGAGGTCATCGCCGCCGAGGGCGACGACCACCTGGAGAGCCTGACGCTGCGCGACACCTCGACCGGCGCGACCGAGACCGTCGACGCCCAGTGGCTGTTCCTGTTCATCGGTGCGGCGCCGCTCACCGACTGGCTGGACGGCGTCGTGGTGCGCGACACGCGCGGCTTCGTGCTGGCGGGCCCCGACCTGGCCAGCTGCGGGCGGCGGCCCCCCGGCTGGGACCTGGACCGGCTGCCGTATCACCTGGAGACGAGCGTCCCGGGCGTGTTCGTGGCCGGGGACGCGCGCGCGGAGTCGGCCAAGCGGGTCGCCTCCGCGGTCGGCGAGGGCGCCATGGCCGTCATGTTGGTACACCGGTACCTGGAGAAGCTATGACCAAGCAGATGCAGCCGGCCACCTGCAGCGCGGACGAGCTGCGGGCGTTGTTCCTGTTCGAGAAGCTCTCCGATTCCCAGCTGGCCTGGCTGTGCCGCGAGGGCCGGGTGCAGGTCTTCCCGCCAGGGCCCGTGTACGCCGAAGGGGATCCCGCGACCTGTTTCTACGTGCTGCTGTCCGGCACGCTCGTGCTGTCCCGCAAGGTCGGGGCCGACGACGTCGAAACGAACCGGACGTCCGCCCCCGGCGTGTACTCCGGCGCCTTCACGGCGTATCTGGGGGACCGGGTGCCCCAGATCTACCAGACGTCGATGCGGGTCACCGAGCCGTCGCGGTTCTTCGTGCTCGAGGCCGATACCTTCGCACGGATGATGGCCGAGTGGTTCCCGATGGCGGTCCACCTGCTGGAAGGCGCGTTCTTCGGAGTCCAGAACGCCCAGCGGCTGGTGCAGCAGCGGGAGCGGCTGCTGGCCCTGGGGTCGCTGTCGGCCGGCCTCACCCACGAACTGAACAACCCGGCCGCCGCCGCCGTCCGCGCGACGGCGGCGCTGCGGGAACGGGTCGCGGGGATGCGGCACAAGCTGGGGATCATCGCAGCCGGGCGCTACGAGCCGGCCACCCTGGAAACGCTGATCAAGCAGCAGGAGCGCGCCGCGGAGCAGGTGGCCAAGGCGCCGACGCTCAGCCCGATCGAGACCGCCGACCGCGAGGACGCCGTGGCCGACTGGCTCGACGGCCACGGAATCGACGGCGGCTGGAGTCTCGCGCCGGTCTTCGTGCAGGCCGGCCTGGATGCCGGCTGGCTCGACCAGATCGCGGCCTGCGTGGACGAGGACACCCTGGACGGTGCAGTGCGGTGGCTCAACTACACCGTCGAGACCGAACTGCTGATGAACGAGATCGAGGACTCGACCACAAGGATCTCGTCGCTGGTGGGCGCGGCCAAGCAGTATTCCCAGATCGACCGGGCGCCGTTCCAGGTCGTCGACGTACACGACCTGCTCGACAGCACCCTCGTTATGCTGGCCGGCAAGATTGGCGGCGGCATCACCGTGGTCAAGGATTACGACCCGGGCCTGCCGACCATCTCCGGCTATCCAGCTGAGCTCAACCAGGTCTGGACGAACCTGATCGACAACGCGGTGGACGCGATGGGCGGAACCGGCACGCTCACCATCCGCACCGCGCTCGACCGCGGCCAGGTCCTGGTCGAGTTCGGTGACACCGGGCCGGGCGTGCCCGCCGAGATCCGCGACCGGATCTTCGAGCCGTTCTTCACCACCAAGGGGGTCGGCGAGGGCACCGGCCTCGGGCTGGACATATCCTTCCGCATCGTGGTGAACAAGCATCACGGAGATCTCAGGGTGGAATCGGAGCCCGGCAACACCCGATTCCAGGTGTGCCTCCCGATCAACCCGCCGGAGACCGAGCTGGACGCGCCTGCAGAACGAAAGGAACCGGCATGACCACCGTTCCGGGGATCGACCCCCTTGCGCCGCCCACCGGGACTGGCTGCGTCGAGTGCGAGGAGAGCGGCGGCTGGTGGCTGCACCTGCGCCGGTGTGCCCAGTGCGGGCACATCGGCTGCTGCGACACATCGCCATCGCAGCACGCGAGCGCGCACGCGGCGGCCACCGGGCACCCGGTCATCCGCAGCTTCGAGCCGGGGGAGGCCTGGTTCTGGAGCTACCAGACCAACGAGTTTTACGAGTCCGGCCCCGATCTGGTCCCGCCGGACAGCCACCCCGCCGATCAGCCGGTCCCGGGCCCGGCCGACCGGGTGCCGCCCGACTGGCGCGCCCACCTGCACTAGGTACGGTCCTCCCGCACTGCCGTCCCAGGCTCCATGATGCTTGGTAGCGGATGTCTGCCTGCTGCCTCACGCAAGGGAGCCCCAAGATGATCATCGACTGTGCTTACTACAAGGACGGCCACAGGACCGATGAGGGCGCGGTACCGCCGGAGGAGGCGGCGGCGCGGCGCAGCGAGGGCGGCTTCGTGTGGCTGGGACTGTTTGAGCCGGGGGCGGAGGAACTGGCTCAGGTGCGCGACGCCTTCGGGCTGCACGAGCTGGCGGTGGAGGACGCGCAGAGCATCCATCTGCGGCCGAAGATCGAGAACTACGAGAACGACGTGCGGCTGGTGATCCTGCGCACCGCGCGCTACGACGACGCCACCGAGGAGGTCGACTTCGGCAACATCGCCATCTTCGTCGCGCCGACCTTCGTGATCACCGTGCGGCTGGGCGTGGCGAGCAAGCTGCACGAGGCCAGGCAGCGGCTCGAGCAGCGGCCGGAGCTGCTCGCGGCCGGCAGCTCATCCGCACTGTGGGCGATCCTGGACGAGGTCGTGGACGACTACGCGCCCGTCGTGGCCGGGCTCGAACGCGACATCGACGAGATCGAGGCCAC
>DAITAE010000277.1:0-4665 GCA_036824445.1 Streptosporangiaceae bacterium
ATCCGCTGGGCGGTCACCGAAAGCCACCCGACCAACTTTCTCATCCACAGCCCGCGCCGACGACACGACCCATGATCAACGGGCTTGACTCAGAGCTTCACGGCCTTCGCCGCGCCTCTCCAGCCAGGTACTAAGCTGGCCTTCTGGGAAAAGGGTGGCTGTCGGTCCCGCACGGCAGGAGGACGGCAATTCTTCATATGCTCGCCGACGCGGTACGGACGCGCCATGTTTCGTCCCGTCAGCTGGTCGAGCGGGTGCTTGAGCGTATCTCTGGTCTCGACGGCCATCTGAATGCTGTTGTCGCCCTTCGGGCCGATCTCGCGCTCGGCGAGGCGCAGGAACTCGACGTACAGGTAACCGCGGGCGGCGATCCCGGCCCTCTCGCGGGGATTCCCGTGCTGGTGAAGGACCTTGAGGACGTAGCAGGGATGCGCACGACCCAGGGTTCCGCGCTGTTTGCCGATGCTCCTGTGGCCGCGCGGGACGGGCTTGCCCTTTCCCGGCTTCGGGCGGCGGGGGCAGTCGTAGTCGGCAAGACCAACCTTCCCGAGTTCGCGACCGAGGGCTATTCGGCGAACCTCATCTTCGGTGTAACCCGCAACCCCTGGGGCCTCAAGTGGTCACCGGGCGGCTCGAGCGGGGGCTCGGGTGCGGCGCTGGCCGCCGGCCTTGCCCCCATCGCTACCGCGACCGACGGCGGGGGTTCCGTCCGGATCCCTGCGGCCCTATGCGGGCTGGTAGGTATCAAACCCACTAACGGCTTGATCGCCCGGCAGCCGATTCCTGACTGGATCGATTACTCTACCGACGGCCCACTCGCGACGACGGTAGCGGACTTGCGACTCCTGCTCACCGTGCAGTCCGGGCCCGCTCCGGGTGATCCCACCGCGCTCCCCAGCCCGCCCCCCGTAGGGCCGACTCGTCCGGGTCGTCTGTATGCCGCGCCTCGGTTTGCCCCGTGGGACTGTCCCCTGCCCGACGTCATCCAGTCGGCGTTCGACGAAGCCGTGGCGGCGTTCGGCGAGCTCGTCGGACTGCCCATCGAGTGGCTCGACCCGGAGACAATCTTCGCTACGGGTAATCCCGACACCGACTGGTTCGTCGTCACCACGGCTGAGCATGTTTGCTCGCTGGGCCGGGGAGTGGTGGAACGGAACCTCGACCGTCTGCATCCCGGGGCCCGCTGGTTTCTGGAGCAGGGCCTACAGGTGACACTGGACGACTATCTTGATGCGAGGCGGCGCCGGTTCGGTTACGTCCGAGAGCTGGACGAGATGCTAGGGGAGGAGGGCGTGGTCCTCTCGCCCACGATTGCTGCCGAGGGCTGGCTGGCCGAGGGGCGCCTGTCCACGAGCGATCAAGTTGGCCCCCTCCCCGCCGAGGTGTACAACACCTCGCTGCAGAACATGACGGGCCATCCGGCGCTTTCGCTTCCGGCGGGACGTCTCCCGAACGGCCTGCCATTCGGGCTGCAGGTCACTGGCCCACGGTTCCGCGACCAACTGCTCCTAGCTCTGGCTGACTCCTGGGAGGAGGCTTGGCCCTGGCCCCAGGTGGCTGACGGCTACGAACCGTTTGACGCCGGTATCGCGGAGTAGATGCCAGGCCGCTTGCCTTGGTCTGACGCTGCCGTTAACCTGCCCGGGAGTATCAGAGCACAACTACGAGTCGATCGAACGGGCTTAGCGCCGCTCGATCAAGGAGAACTGGCCGGCGTGGGTCACTCGATCGGCAGTATTGATCCCGCGTTCGCGCGCGGGCGCGGCCAGCCCGAGGCGGGCAGCTTGCTGTCGGCCCACGCCTTGAAGTATCCGCAGATGCAGCAGCATCGATGCCGCGGTCTGCCAGCGCGGCAGAGGTGATCCCAGGCGATGACCCCTTGAAGTGACCGCGACGCATGCCGCTGGGCTCACGTACCGACATGGCGAGCCTGGTGGCGGCTTCGGCGGCCGGATGCAAGACGGAGGCAGAATAATGGCAAGCTGGGACGATCGGTACAGCCGTCGGCAGTTCATTCGGGGAGCCGCTGGGGTGGCTTCCGGCGCAGCGGCGGGCAGCCTGCTCGCGGCCTGCGGCGGTTCGACACCTGTATCGACGAAGCAGAAGGCAACGGGGCCGGCGCTGAACCGCGATCCGGGAACGCTGGTCGTAGCGATGGACGCATTCACGGCCGACTTCGACCCGGCGTCGTATTTCCTGCTGTCGGCCATCGTGCCCAACTTCGGGATCTACGACTCGCTGATGCGCATGAAGGGAAACAGCGCCACGGAAACGAAGCCGTGGCTAGCAGAGCGAATCTCGACGAACGCCGGCAAGAGCGTGTGGACATTCACGCTGAGGCATGGCGTCAAGTACAGCGACGGGACGCCTTTCGACGGCAACGCGCTCAAGGCCGCCTACACCCGCACCATCACGGCGCAACTTGGGGCCGGCTCGACCCTGTCCACCTATATCACCGACCCGGGCAAACAGATCACCGTGAAGGATCCGCACACGGTCGTGATGGACCTTGGCACCTCCGTGCCGCGGTTCGACCTGCTGCTCGCCTCGCAGTACGGCACCGGCATCGTGAACCCGAACGTGAGCACCAAAAGCAAGAATCAGGGGCACGTCTACCTGCAGTCGCACTCGGCCGGGACCGGCGCCTACATGGTCCAGAGCGCGGAGCCCAACAACCAGATCGTGCTGGTGCGCAACCCGCACTACTGGGGCGGCTGGAACGGGTCGCACTTCAATAAGATCATCATCCTCCAGGTCCCGCAGAACTCGAGCCGCCGCCAGGGGATGGAATCGGGCGACTTCGACATCTCCTTCCCCTCGACGCCCCAGGACACCGCAGCGCTGAAGAAGACACCCGGGATCTTCGTCGGGAACCAGAAGGTACTGGGGATGGACTACGTGATCCTCGGCACGTACGGGGCGCTCGCCTCCCCGCTGGCCCGGCAGGCGGTCAACATGCTGTTCCCGATCGATCAGTTCGCGTCCTCGGTCATGAAGGGGACCATCGAGGCGCCGCACAGCGTCCTGCCGGACCTGATGCTGTACTCAGACCCCGGGACCTACAAGGCTCACGTGGACGTGGCGCAAGCGAAGTCCCTACTGCGCCAGGCGGGGGTCAAGCCGGGTACCCAGCTGAAGTATGAGTTCTACACGGGCCAGGGGGACTCGGCAGGGCTGCTATTGCAGAGCCAGCTGGGGCTGGCCGGGCTTCATGTGAAGATCGTGGAGAAGGCCTACCCGGCGTTCGTCGCCGACATTTCCACGCCCAAGCCCGTGTCGCAGCGACCTGACATGGCGTACTGGTTCTGGTGGCCCGAGTTCAACAGCCCGTCGGACTTCTGCTTCCCCATCCTGTCGAACCAGGCGACGCCGCAGCAGCACCTGTTCAACGGCGGCTACTACGACAACGCTAAGGTGAACACCGCGATCAACAAGGGCTTCAGCGAGGCGGGTGACTCGAAACTGGTGACGAACCTGTGGCACCAGGCGCAGACGGTCATGGGGCAACAGGATCCGCCGTGGCTCCCAATTGGGCAGATCATCGACACCAGCTACCTCCGGACTGACGTGAAGGGTTATGTAGCGAACCCGGTCTACGTGCAGTCGTACGATTTCTACGCGCTGTCGCGCGGCTCGGCGTAGCCAGCCCGGGCGGGGCACCGGAGGGGCCGGGCCATGGGCATGCTCATCGCGAGGCGCCTCGCGTTCATGGTGTTCGTCTTGTGGGGCATCACGCTGGTGACGTTCTTCCTCTCCCACGTCGTGCCGGGCAACCCCGCGCGGCTCATGGCCGGCCCGCAGGCGAGCCCGAGCCAGGTCGCTCACATCAGCCGCATCTACGGCCTGACCGACCCGCTCTTCGTTCAGTACGGCCGCTACATGCGTGACCTCAGCCAGGGCAACCTTGGATTCTCGTTCGTCACCCGGCGGGACGTGCGCACCGATATCGCGACGTTCCTGCCGGCCACGGTCGAGCTCGCGGGCTACGCGCTGGTGATCGGGTTCGTGCTCGCGGTCGTCACCGGCACGGTGGCCGCGTACCGGCGGGGGACGGCCGCGGACGCGGCCGGGCGTCTCACCGCGATCGCCGGGCTCTCGCTCCCGGTGTTCTGGCTGGCGCTGCTGCTGCAGCTGCTGTTCCACACCGAGCTCGGCTGGCTGCCGCTCGGCGGCCGCCTTGACCCCGGGCTGACGCCGCCGCCGCACATCACCGGCCTGCTGACCGTCGACAGCCTGCTCACCGGGAACATCAGTACCTTCGTCAATGCGGCCGAGCACCTGGTGCTGCCGGTGGTCGTGCTGGCGGCCGGCGTCTATGGGCTCATGGTCCGCATCATGCGCACGAGCGTGCTGGACTCCCTCGGCGAGGAGTACGTGCGGACGGCAGAGGCGAAAGGGCTCAGCCGCTGGCGGGTGCTCCGCCGGCACGTGCTGCGCAACGCGATGCTCCCGGCTGTGACCGTGCTGGGGCTGGAGTTCGGGCTGCTCGCCGCCGGCGTCTTCGTGGTCGAGTCGGTGTTCCAGTGGCCCGGCCTCGGCAACTACGCCTTCCAGGCCATCCAGGCCAACGACTACAACGCGACGCTGGGAGCCACGTTCGTGATCGCCGTCATGTATGTGGTGATCAACCTGATCGTGGACATCGCCTACCTGTACCTCGACCCC
>DAITAE010000277.1:4765-6541 GCA_036824445.1 Streptosporangiaceae bacterium
TTCCTCGCCGAGTCGCGGCTGAACGTCGCCGGGGTCGCGATCGTCGCGCTGGTCCTGCTGCTCGCGGTGTTCGGCCCGCTCATCGCGCCGCAGAACCCAAACCAGGTCAACCTGCTCGCCGTGCTCCAGCCCCCCTCGGTGCACTACTGGTTCGGCACCGACAACCTCGGGCGGGACCTGTTCAGTCGGGTGCTGGCCGGCACCCGCATCTCGGTCGAGGTCGCGGTCATTATCCTGTCGCTGTCGGTCACGCTCGGGACGGCGCTCGGGATCGTGTCGGGCCTGGCCGGCGGCCTCGTCGACGAGATCGTCATGCGGGTCACCGACCTGTTCCTGGCCTTCCCCGGGTTCATCCTGGCGGCGGCGATCGCGGCGACGCTCGGCCCGAGCCTGCCGCACACCGTGCTCGCGCTGGCGGTGGTCTTCTGGCCCTGGTACACGCGCCTCATCCGCGGGCAGGTGCTGTCGCTGCGGGAGCGCGAGTTCGTCCTCGCCGCCCGGGTGGCCCGCGCCGGAACGGTGTGGATCGCCACCCGGCACGTGGCCCGGAACGTGCTGGCCATCCTGGTCGTCCAGGTCTCGCTGGACGTCGGCTACGCGATCCTCGCGACATCGTCGCTGAGCTTCCTCGGGCTAGGGGCGCAGCCGCCGTCGCCCGAATGGGGGGCGATCATCGCCGAGGGCCGCAGCTACATCCAGACCGCCTGGTGGTGGTCCACGTTCGCCGGGATCGCGCTCGCGCTGACCGTGCTGGGATTCAACCTGCTCGGGGACGGCCTCCGCGACTGGATCGACCCGCGGCTGAGGGGGAGCATCGGGGGGCTGCAGGAGTGAGCGCGGACAGCCGGGCGCAGGCGCCGGGCGATGCTGTGCTCCGCGTCCGCGACCTCGTCGTGCGCTTCGACAGCGGCAGGAACGTCGTGCACGCCGTGAACGGGGTGAGCCTCGAGCTGGAGGCCGGCGGCGCGCTCGGGCTGGTGGGGGAGTCCGGCTCGGGCAAGAGCGTGACCAGCCTGGCCATCCTCCGCCTCCTCCCGCGCCATGCGGCGAGGATTGCGGGCGAGGTCTGGTTCGGCGGGCGCGAACTTATCCAGCTCAACGATAGGGAGATGCGCGGCCTCCGTGGGAAGGAGATCTCGCTCGTCCCGCAAGACCCGATGAGCGGGCTGAACCCCGTGCTGACGATCGGCGAGCAGGTCGTCGAGACGATCCAGGCCCACGAGGACGTGCGCCGGGGCGAGGCGCGGCGCCGGGCCGCGGAGCTGCTGGGCGCCGTCGGCATCCCCCGGCCGGGCGACCAGCTGAGCCGCTACCCGCACCAGTTCAGCGGCGGCATGCGCCAGCGCGTGCTGATCGCGATCGCGCTGGCGCTCCGGCCGACGCTGCTGATCGCCGACGAGCCGACCACCGCCCTCGATGTCACGGTCCAGGCCCAGGTGCTCGAACTGCTCCACGAGCTCACCGTCGAGCGTGGGACCGCGATCCTGCTGATCAGCCACGATCTGGGGATCATGGCGCGGATGACGCGGCGGATCGCGGTGATGTACGCGGGCCATGTGGTCGAGTCCGCGCCCACCGCCGAGGTGTTCGCCCGCCCGTATCACCCCTACACTGTCGGGCTGCTCCGCTCGATCCCCCGCGTCGCCGACGTGGGACGGCCGTTGACCCACATCGCCGGCGCGCCGCCCGACGCGGGCCGTCTTCCGCCCGGCTGTCCGTTCGCCCCCCGGTGCGCCTGGGCGCTGGCGACCTGCTGGGAGGAGATGCCGCCGCTCG
>DAITAE010000278.1:0-6530 GCA_036824445.1 Streptosporangiaceae bacterium
CCAGGCCGTGGGTGGCGAGCAGACCTTCCGCCGCCTGGTGCACTCCTTCTACCGCAGGGTGGCGGGCGATCCGGTGCTGCGCGCGGTCTACCCCAGCAAGGACCTCGGGCTGGCCGAGGAGCACCTGCGGCTCTTCCTGATTCAGTACTGGGGCGGGCCACGGACGTACGACGAGCGGCGCGGACATCCCCGGCTGCGCATGCGGCACGCGCGTTTCTCTATCGGGGAAGCGGAGCGGGACGCCTGGCTGCGCCATATGCGGGCCGCTCTCGACGAGATCGGTCTCGACGAGCCCTACGACACGCAGTTGTGGAACTACCTGGTGATGGCCGCGCACAGCCTGGTCAACCGGCCCTCAGACCCAGGCCAGCGGCCCGACCTCGGCCTCAGCCCGGCGTGAGCCCGGCCCTGGTCTGGTCCTGGGCGTGACCCCGACCAGGCTGAGCGTGACCGGGCCAAGGCCGGATCCCGAGCGCGCGTGAGCCGGGCCGCATCTGGTCAGCTGCGGGTGAGCCTGCGGTAGGTGACGCGGTGCGGCCGCGCCGCCTCGGCGCCGAGCCGGTCGATCTTGTTCTTCTCGTACGCCTCGAAGTTGCCCTCGAACCAGAACCAGCTTGCCCCGCCCTCCCAGGCCAGGATGTGGGTGGCGATACGGTCCAGGAACCAGCGGTCGTGGCTCGTGATCACCGCACAGCCGGGGAACTCCAGCAGCGCGTCCTCCAGCGAGGACAGCGTCTCCACGTCAAGGTCGTTGGTGGGCTCGTCCAGCAAGAGCAGATTGCCGCCCTGCTTGAGCGTGAGTGCCAGGTTCACCCGGTTGCGCTCGCCGCCGGACAGCACACCCGCGGGCTTCTGCTGGTCGGCGCCCTTAAAGCCGAATGCGGCCACGTATGCCCGGCTCGGGATCTCGGCCCGGCCGACCCTGATGTAGGCCTCCCCGTCCGAGATCACTTCCCAGACGGTCTTGTTCGCGTCGATCCGTTCCCGGTTCTGGTCCACGTAGGAGATCTGTACCGTTTCGCCGACCCTGATGGTCCCCGCGTCCGGCTGCTCCTCACCGAGGATCATCCTTATCAGCGTGGTCTTGCCGACCCCATTGGGCCCGATAACACCGACGATGCCGCCCTGAGGCAGCGAGAAACTGAGGTCCTCCATGAGAACGCGGTCGCCATAGCCCTTGGTGAGGCCATCAGCCTCGACCACCAGCCGGCCCAGGCGCGGACCCGGCGGGATCTGGATCTCCTCGAAGTCGAGCTTGCGGTTGGCGTCGGCCTCCGCCGCCATCTCCTCGTAACGTTCCAGCCGCGCGCGGCTCTTGGCCTGGCGCGCCCGCGGGCTGGACCGCACCCATTCAAGCTCGTCCTCTAGCCGCTTACGTCGCTTGGCGTCTTTCTGGCCCTCGATCTTGATCCGGGCGGCCTTCGTCTCCAGGTAGGTCGAGTAGTTGCCCTCGTAGGGGTAGGCGTGGCCACGGTCAAGCTCGAGGATCCACTGCGCAACGTTATCCAGGAAATAACGGTCGTGGGTGACCGCCACCACGGTCCCCGGGTACTTCTCCAGGTGCTGTTCGAGCCACTGCACGCTTTCCGCGTCCAGATGGTTGGTCGGCTCGTCGAGCAGAAGCAGGTCCGGCTGGGACAGCAGCAGCGCACACAACGCAACCCGGCGCCGCTCCCCTCCCGACAGCACGCGCACGTCCGCGTCCGGAGGGGGGCAGCGCAGCGCGTCCATGGCCTGCTCGACCCGGCTGTCCAGGTCCCAGCCACCGCGATGATCAAGCTGTTCCTGCAGCTTCCCCATCTCGGCGAGCAGCTCGTCCGAGTAATCGGTGGCCATCTTCTCGGCGATCTGGTTGTACTGCTCCAGCAGCGCCTTGACGTCAGCCACCCCTTCCTCGACGTTGCCGAGGACGGTCTTGCTGTCGTCGAGCGTCGGTTCCTGGCCGAGCATGCCGACCGTGAAGCCAGGCAGAAGCCGGGCATCCCCGTTCGACGGCTGCTCCAGTCCAGCCATCATCCGCAGCAGGGTGGACTTCCCCATGCCGTTCGGTCCCACGACGCCGATCTTCGCGCCGGGCAGGAACGCCAGGGTGACGTTGTCGAGGATGACCTTGTCGCCGTGCGCCTTCCGCACACCGCGCATCTGGTAAATGAACTGGGGCATGCCTTCAAGGGTAGGTGCAGCGGCCAGGCGGATCGGACGGGCGGGGCACCCAGGCGGATCGGACAGGCAGGACACCCGGGCAGATCGGACAGGCAGCGCCCAGGCGGATCGGACAGGCAGGGCGCCCAGGCGGATCGGGCGGGCGGGCCACCCCGGCAGATCAGACAGGCAGGACACTCCGGCAGATCGGACGGGCAGGACACCCCGGCGGATTGGACGGGCGGGGTACCCAGGCGGATCGGACAGGCGGGGCACTAGGGCGGAGCGGCCGAGGCGGGCACCACTGAAGCGAATCGACAGGCGGGCAGCCAGGCGGACCCGGACAAGCGAGGCGATCCGCGGACCGGACGGCGGGCACCCAGGCAGTGCAGGTGCTAGGCCCGCCTGGGGCGGCCCGCTGGTCAGACCGAGACCTCGTCGGCGGTCTCGGCCAGCTCGGTCACGAGCTCAGCCACCGCGCGTTCATTGAGCACGCCGTCAACCGAGCCGTTCTCGCCAGCGCCGTTCCCGCCAGAGCCATCCTCTTCAGCGCCGTTCCCGCCCGCGCCCTTCCGGCCCGAGCGCTTCCCGCCCTCGCCGCTCCCGCCCGCGCCCTTCCGGCCCGCGCGGGTTCCTCCCGCGTCGTCATCCCCAGCGGCCCCCTCTCCCGTGGGCCCATCAGGCGGCCCGGGCTCATCCCGGTCGGCCCGCTCGTTGCCGTCTTGCGACTGCGCTCCGGCCAGGGCCTCCGCGTTCTCTGCTGCCGTCTCGCCCGGCGCGCGCCGGGTGCGGGAGAAGTGCGCCACCCCGCGGCTCAGGTCGTGCCCGACCGAGCTCGCCTCCACCTCGACGGCGATCCGGGATGCCCCTTCCTTGCCCTCGTATTCCCGCACGCGCAGCCGTCCCCGGACCAGCACCGGCTCTCCCTTGCGCAGGCACACGGCCACGTTGTCGGCGAGGGTGCGCCAGCACAGCACCGTCACGAACGAGGTCGGCCCATCGGCCCACTCGCCCGTCTCCCGGTTGAACCGGCGCTCGGTATAGGCGACCCGCAGTTTCGCGGTCGAGGTGCCGCCGGCAATGCGCTTGAATGCGGGCTCGCTCGCGACGAACCCCGCCAGGTCGATGTGCGAGTCGTTGATCATGTCTGCGTCCTCCAGTCCGTCGGGGGCGGTGCGGCGGGTCCCATGGGCCACACCCGGGCGGCACCCTGCCGCCCCCGCTCACCACGGTCGCGGACCGGGCCGCGGCGGGCCAGGCAGGGCGCCAGCCTGTGGATATCCGGGCAGGGCTGCCGCCGCTGTGGACGAGGCCGGCCCCGGGCGCATCGTTAGGTGCGATAATCCGCGCCCGCCGACGGGAGAGCGGCACGCGCAGCAGGCTCCGGGGTCGGAGAACGCGGCGTGCTGGGCCGGCGGCCTGAGCTGCCGACGCCGGTCAGGCGGCGCCTGTCAGGCGGCGACCAGCTCGGAGGGCTGGGCGATGACGTCCACCAGCGCCCCGTTACGCATGACCGTGATGGGAAACGGCTTGCCGATGGCATCGGCAAACATCAGCCGCTGCAGGTCCTGCGCCTTCTCCACCGGTTTGCCGGCCGCGGTCAGCAGCAGGTCACCAGTCCGCAGGCCGGCCCGGTCGGCGGGGCTGCCGGAGACGACCTGGCTCACGCGCAGGCCGGTCTTGCGGCCGAACCGTTCCTGCAGCGGGGCGGGCAGCGGACCGGGCATACTGACCAGCCCGAGATAGGCGCGCCGGACCTTGCCGTCCCGCATGAGCGTCGAGATGATTCGCCGCGTGGTTGCGTTGATCGGGACGGCCATCCCCAGACCGACCCCCGCAACGGCAGTGTTGATCCCCACCACCCGGGCCTGGCTGTCAGCGAGCGCTCCCCCCGAGTTGCCAGGGTTGAGTGCCGCGTCGGTCTGGATCACGTCCTCGACCAGGCGGCCGCCGGGGGTGGGCAGCGACCGGCCCAGGGCGCTGACCACGCCCGCGGTCACCGAGCCGGCCAGGCCGAGCGGGTTGCCGACGGCGACCACCAGCTGGCCGACCACCAGCTGATCCGCCTCACCGAGCTCAGCGGGCGGCGGGGTGGAACCCGATGCTCTGAGCACGGCGAGATCGGACAGCGGGTCTGCGCCGACGACGGTGAACGGCGCGGAGGATCCGTCGGCAAACGATGCGGTGCCGGACTGGGAGCTGCCCACCACGTGGGCGTTGGTCAGCAGGAAACCATCGCTGGTGTACACGACGCCCGAGCCGAGGCTCTCACCGCCGCGGCGGGGAGCCGGCCCGCGGGAGCGCGACACGGGGACGCGCAGGCTGGCCACCTTCCCGGTGAGGTGCGCCGCCACCCCGGCCACCACCTGAGAGTAAGCATCAAGCGGAGATTGATCGGCCACGCTCGCCTCCGGTCACTGCGATGTATTACATCATTACAGTGAACTGTGGACGAGCCGGAATGCTTCCCGGTTCGCGCGCTGGCGGATGCCGCTCGCCGGGCCGCAACTAGGACCACCGACGCTGCCTCAGCCACGCCGTCGGCGCCGCCTCAGCTACACCCTCCGGCGCGGCCTCCGCTACGCCCTCGACACCTGTTCAGCGACGCCCTGCGGCGACGGCCAGTTCGTCACGGAACCGGGTGTAGGTGGACAGTTCCTGCTCGACAGGCAGGATCACCATCTGCCGTGCCACCTCGGCGATCCCGGCGCGCATCTGCCCCGCGGCCCGCTCGCGCTCCCGGTCGGCGTTGCGGACGACCAGGGTCATGCAGCCAGTGGCGGTGAGCCAGCCGAGCAGAAGCGCCGCAGCGACCATGATCGCGATCCACGGCAGCAGCCCGACGCTGCCGAACGTGGCCGTGCTGTCCTGCAACGCCTGGACGATCCCGGTCGTGGCCAGCGTCAGCAGCCATACCAGCCCCGCTGCCGCGCCTGCCAGCAGCAGGATCTGCCAGGCGGTCACCACCCGCCACCACGGGGCGGCGCTGTTCTCGGCCGGCAGGGCGTCGGCGATGGCGCGGCCGAGCGCGTGGGGGATGGCGTCCACCTGGGACCGGGCGGCGCCGCGCACCGTGGCGGGCCACGGCGCAGGCAAGTCCGGCGTGACCTCGTCGGCGAACGCCGTGATCGCGTTGTCGATCTCGGCCTTGTGTGCGCCGGCCGGGCCGGCGGACACGCCGCGCAGTTCCTCCCACAGGGTGCCCAGCCGGGCCTTGCGCACCGGATCGCGTTGCAGCAAGCGGTCGGCGAGCCAGGAGACCGGCCAGCCGACGTAGTCCACGGCCTTGAGCTCGCGTGCGCTCTGCAGCGCGCGGCCCACCCCGGCCACCCCTGCGGCCTGTGAGAACGCAGCTACCAGCGCCTGTTCGTGTCGCTCAGGCTCCTCCACGTCGGCCGTGCCGACGTAAGGCGCGAACCGGGCGGCGAAGGCAGTTACGTCCGCGGAGATCCGGGCCGTGCTGGCGCGTCGCGCCGACACGGCCGTGATCAGCACGTCGCGCAGTTCGTCGATCCCGGCGCCGGTGGCGGCTGAGGTGACCAGCACTCTGCTGTCGTGCAGGCCCTCGGTTTCGAGCAGCCGCTGCAGGTCCTCCACGCAGTCGTGCGCCTGCTCCGGGGTGAGCAGGTCGGCCTGGTTGAGCACGACGGAGATGACCGACGAGTGGCCAGCCATCGGCACGAGGTAGCGACTGTGTACGGCGGCGTCGGCGTACTTCTGCGGATCGAGCACCCACACCATCAGGTCGGCGAGAGATACCAGCCGGTTCACCGAGCCAGTCGCGCCCGACAGCACCGAGTCGTGGTCGGGCAGGTCGAGCAGCAGCAGCCCGCCCAGCGAGCTCTCGCCCGCGTCGAGCTCGCTCGACCGCGCGTACCTGTTGCGCTCGGCCACCCCGAGCCAGTCCAGCAGCGGGCCCGCGCCCTCCATCCCCCAGGCGCAGGCGTACGCCTCCCTGGTCATCGGCCGGACCACCCCGACCGGCGAGAAGTCGGCACTGGCCAGCCGGTTGAAGAGCGACGACTTCCCGCTGCCGGTGCCACCGGCCAGGACCACCACCGTGTGGCCGGCGGACAGCCGCAGCCGCTCCCCCGCCCGGGCGAGCAGGTCTTCCGACTCGCGCAGCAGCTCGGGGTCGAACCCGTCGTGGCCGCTGCGGGCGGACCCGATCTGGGTGATGCGGGCGAGGGCGGTCAGCCGGTCGGACAGGGCGGCCCCGCCGGGCGTCCCGTCGGGCGCGAACCCGGGGCCGGCGAAACCGGCCCGGGGGAACCCGGCCGTGGTCAGCTCAAGCCCGGAGTCGGCCAGCCCGGCGCGGGGCGACTCCACATCGGTCACCGCGTCACCTCGAGGGCGTAGGTTGCCTGGTACAGCTGCAGGGCGGCACC
>DAITAE010000784.1:0-1910 GCA_036824445.1 Streptosporangiaceae bacterium
ACCACCGCGCCGATGGCGCCCTGGATGAGGTCGTCCCACATGAACCAGAACCGGTGCTGGCCGGGCGTTCCGAACAGATACAGGATGAGCCCGGCGTCCAGGGTCACCCGGCCGAAGTCCATAGCGACCGTGGTGGTCGTCTTGTCCGGCGTGTGCGACAGGTCGTCGAGCTCAGTACTCGCGGCCGTCATGACCGCCTCTGTGGTGAGCGGCGTGATCTCCGAGACCGACCCGACGAAAGTGGTCTTGCCGACGCCGAAGCCGCCTGCGACCACGATCTTGACCGAAGTCATCGCAGTCTCCCCGGTGCTGTTCCGGGCTGGCCTAGAGCTTGCGAAGTCCACTGAGTACCCTTTCGAGCAGGTTGATGTCGGGGCGGCCCTGCGTGTGGTCAAGCTGGTGGACCCGGACCAAACCCTCCACCGCCATGTCGGCGATGAGGACCCGGGCTACCCCCAGCGGCATCCTGAGCACTGCGGATACCTCCGCCACCGAACGCCAGTCCCGGCAGAAACCCAGGATCGCCTGACACTCGGGACTGAGGACCGACAGATCACGCGCCTCGTAGTGGGAGGCGGCGACCATCGCCTCGATCTGAAGCTGATACCGGGGCTTCGTGCGCCCTCCGGTGACCGCGTACGGCCGGACCAGGGAACTCCCAGGATGGTCGCCGCCTGGCGCGCGCATTCCGTTCGGGGATCCACGTTGTGCGCCGGTCAGCGGCCACTCATCCGCGCCGGGGCCGGCCACGAGCCTCTCCAGTCACTACCTGCTACCCTCCGACCGAAGCACGCCGCGCATGTCCGGGGTGAGGGCGCGCCCCACCCTCTCCACGAGCAGTGCCATCTCATAGGCCACCAAGCCCATGTCGCAATCAGCCGCTGCCAGAACCGCGAGGCTCGATCCGTCGCTGATTGCCATCACGAGCAGCAGGCCACGCTCCATCTCCACGACCGTCTGGCTGACTGGGCCGCCTTCGAAGACCCGCGCCGCACCCTGCGTCAGGCTGGTTAGCCCCGAGGTGACCGCCGCGAGCTGGTCCACGCGGTCCGGGGGGAAACCGTTGGAGAACGCCATCGGAAGACCATCAGACGAAACGACGATCGCGTGCGCGACAGACGCGACCCGCTCGACGAAGTTCGTGATCAACCAGTTCAGGTCCTGGACCGGGCGGGCTAGCTGGCTCACCTGTCCCCCTCTCTCCGTGGCTTCAGTGTGACCACATGCATCACGACACGAAGAATGCCTTCTGGAGCGTTAGATACCACTGTTGTCCTCATCGCTGGACAGCTCGCCTTCACGAGCGGCTGCCCGTCCCTCTCGGATGCCTCGCTGGAAACTGGCCAGCCGGTCTCTCGCCTTCGTGGCAGACCTTGCGGGCGCCGGTGCGGCCGTGTCGACGCCCACGGTGCCAGGGACAAGGTTCGCCCGCGGGACTCTCTTGGGCAGTCCCGACAGCGTGACCCCTCCCGACGTCGGCACATGCGCCGCCTCCGCCGCACGCCAGCCCTCGTCCGCGGGAGACGTCCAGCTGCCGCTGGCCACGTTGTTCACGTGTTCGGCCCGGCCGGCTCCGTGCTTGCCGCGGCGGAACCAGTCAGATTCCACGGACTCGAAGATCGGCAGCCGGTGTTCCTCCCCGGCGCTGCCCGTGGGTGGCACGATGATCCCGCGCTGCGCCTGGCCCGGTGGGGTGCGGAACGGCAGCTCGCCGCCGTCCGACCCGCTGGTGACCTGCCGTTCGCCGCGGGTCGGGGCGCCGTAAACGGGCAGCGGGCTGACTTCCGACGCTAGCGGCAGCGAGCTGCCCGCCAGCGTGGGCGTGCTGTCCTTCTCCGGCGTGCTGCCCAGGTCGAACGCTGGCGCGGCACCGGCGTCCAACGCTGGAGCGGCATCGGTTTCCCACGGTG
>DAITAE010000785.1:0-1906 GCA_036824445.1 Streptosporangiaceae bacterium
ACGTCCTTGCGAACGTCGGCTATGACCTGACCGAGGGGGTTTTATGCGCTTTGGTCGTTTGGCGGAGCAGGCCGGTCTGGTCGCGGCTGCAACTGCACTGATGCTGGCTGGGTTCGCTGGGCCGGCGTTTGCCTCGGTGTCACCGACTCCGGCGAGCGGCACGCCGCAGCTGGCGGCCACGGGCAAGACCGGGCAGGTAAGGCAGCTGGTGCAGTGCGGCGGCATGATGTATGCGGTCGGCAGCTTTACCGCTATCAAGTGGCACGGCACTACCTACGCCCGTAAGAACGTTTTCAGGTTCCGCGCGAGCGCTCCGTTCACGATGTCGTCGTGGGCGCCAAGCGCCAATGGTAAAGTCAACTCGGTCGCGCTCAGCCCCGGCTGCTCGGTGGCCTACCTCGGCGGAAGCTTCAGTTCCGTGCATGGCACGGCGGTGCGCAACATCGCCGCGGTGAGCGCATCCACTGGTCGTGTTGTCGCGAGCTTTAGGCACAGCGCGAACGGTCAGGTGGAGACGTTGCTGCGGCATAACGGGCATTTGCTGGCGGGCGGCTACTTCACTAGGATCAACGGCAGCGGCCGTAGGTACATGGCGAGCCTGAACCCGGCGACGGGCGCCGACGATGGCTTTCTTCATCTAAGGATTTCCGGGCATTACCAGTACCCTGGCGTATCGGGTAATGCCACCCGGGTCTATAACCAGCAGCTCAGCCACGGCGGCACCCTGGACCTGGTAGAGGGTGTCTTCACGTCGGTGGGCGGCAAATCCAGGCAGCAGATTTTCATGCTCAGGCTTGACCGCCCGACCGCGGCCGTTACCAGCTGGACGTCCCGGGAATTCAATCAGCACTGTCACACGACCGAGCCTTTCTACGTACGGGCAGCGTCGTGGTCGCCCGACGACTCCACGGTCTACATCGCCACCACGGGTTTCCACCCGTTCAGATGGAACAGGTCCTTCCCGCTGACCGGGCTGTGTGATGTCGCAGCGGCCTTCCCCGCCACCAAGACGGCGGTGCACCACAGGTGGATCAACTACACCGGCTGCGACTCGCTGTATTCGACCGCCGCCGACAGCACGACCGCATATTTCGGCGGCCACGAGCGATGGTCCCAAAACCGGCGCGGCTGCGACTTCGCCGGCCCCGGGGCCATCAGCGCCCCCGGAATGGAGGGCCTGTCTCCCTCCGAGGGGCACCTGACCTTCAACCCCACACGAAGCCGCGGGCTGGGCGCCGACGACATGCTGATCACCCGGGCAGGCCTGTGGATCGCCAGCGACAACTTCCAGGGCTCCAGCAGCTGCGGCGGCGTCTCCGGCCACGCCGGAATCTGCCTCCTCCCCTACTCCTGACCGGCGGCGTCGACGGCGATGTGCCGCTTACGGCCGGTGACCTTCTTGGCGTTGTCCCAGCTCCGGCTGGCCCGCGGCACGGGTTCGCAGCGGCCCGCACCGACTGTGAGTCGATCACCGCGGCGGTAGGCTCGGTGGCGCGCCCGGCGGCCCGGCGGGCCTGGCCGCGTAATGCGTCGTGCAGGGCGATGATGGCCCCGTCGGCGTGCCACCGCTGGTAGATGCCATAGACCGTGCGCCAGGGCGGGAAGTCAGCCGGCAGCGCCCGCCACACGCACCCGCTATGAACCACATGCCGGATCGCATCCACCACCGCACCGCGGCAGTTCGCCTCAGGGCGCCCGCCCGCTGTGGCCCGGCAGGCCGGGACCCGACAGCAGCGGCGCGAGCAGCGCTCACTCCGCATCGCTGGCATCGGAAGGGTAGCGCCGCCGGCGGCGGCAACCCGGGGGCGCACACACACCGGCGCGGCAGTGCTCGGCCGACGGCGATCGCCGCCCGTCCCGGAGCGGGCTGAACGCGCAGCAGCGGCAGATGCTGGCCGCGATCGAG
>DAITAE010000786.1:0-1905 GCA_036824445.1 Streptosporangiaceae bacterium
GACTCGACCTCGAAGTGGCGCAGCCGCTCCCCCGCCAGCTCATCGCGGAGCAGCAGCTCGAACGACGCGTCGGCAGCCTCGAAGGTATAGCCGCGGGCCTCCAGGTCCTTGACCCGCTCGACGACCCGGCCGACCGTCGCCTTGTCGCCGGACAGGTCGTAGCCGAGCTGCTTGCCCTTGATCTCGACGGAGGCCCGGCCCGCCATGTCGGAGACGAGCATCCGCATGTCGTTGCCGACCAGGGTGGGATCGATGTGCTGGTACAGCATGGGGTCCACCTTCACCGCGGACGCGTGCAGGCCCGCCTTGTGCGCAAAGGCGGAGTACCCGACGTAGGGCTGGTGGGTGGCCGGGGTCACGTTGGTGACCTCACTGATCGCGTGCGCGACCCTGCTCATCTCCGGCAGGCAGCCCGGGGGAAGCACCTCGCGCCCCTGCTTGAGCTGCAGACCGGCCACCACGCTGAACAGGTTGGCGTTCCCCGCCCGCTCCCCGTAGCCGTTCGCGGTGCCCTGCGCATGCGTGGCCCCGGCGGACACCGCCGTCAGGGTGTTCGCCACCGCGCACGCGGTGTCGTCATGGCAGTGGATGCCGAGCCGTGCGCCGGTGGCATCGGCGACCGCGGTCACCACGTCACCGATCTCGCTGGGCAGCATGCCGCCGTTGGTGTCGCACAGCGCCACCAGGTCGGCGCCGGCCGCCGTCGCGGTGCGCACGACCTCGAGCGCGTAGGCGGGGTCGGACCGGTAGCCGTCGAAGAAGTGCTCGGCGTCGAGGAACACCCGCTGGCCCTCGCCGCGCAGGTGGCTGACGGTGTCGGCGATCATGGCGAGGTTCTCCGCCAGGGTGGTGCGCAACGCCAGCCGGACGTGCCGTTCGTGGCTCTTGGCGACCAGCGTCACCACGGCCGCACCGGACTCGCGCAAGGCGGCGACCTGCGGGTCGTCGGCCGCCACCGCGTCTGGCCGGCGGGTCGAGCCGAACGCCGCCAGCTGCGCGTGTGCCAGCCGCAGCTCGGTGCGAGCCCGCCGGAAGAACTCGGTGTCCTTCGGGATCGCGCCCGGCCATCCGCCCTCGATGAACCCGACGCCGAACTCGTCCAGCCGCCGCGCGATGGCGAGCTTGTCGGCCACGGTCAGGGACAGGCCCTCCTGCTGGGCGCCGTCGCGCAGGGTGGTGTCGTACACATGGAACGCGTCGTCGGGCGTCATCGTTGTGATTCCTCCGGATGGGTGCTGGCCGCTGCCGCCACAAAGCAAAAGACCCCTCGCGGGATGCGAGAGGTCTGCGCGTCGGCGGTGCGGGCCCGCTAGCTGGCCCTGCTAAGTGCCGACGCGCCCGCCGATAATAATCCGGCCGCACGTCATGGCGGACAGTGTTGCACACCAACCACCCCAACGCGAAACGCCCGTCTCACTATCCGGACACCGGCACTGGTCGTCTTATGCGCTGGGGGCGGCGTCATGGCAGCCGCGGGCGTAGCGTTGCGGCGGTCAACCGTTGACCAGCGCGCCTCGGGCACTACGCCGGGGCGCGTCAACGGAGGACTGCCAGCCCGCGGGGCCATGATGACGCCCCCCTCCCGCGCGCCCGCGACGACGCCCCCTCCCAGCCGACAGCACCACGGCGCAGCCCGTTTAGCAGATCTTGTGGATCCAGCCGTGCGGGTCGGGCCGCTCGCCGTACTGGATCCCCATCAGTTCCTCGCGCAGCCTGAGCGTCACCGGCCCCGGCGCGCCGTCGCCGATGACCCATTCCGCCGAGGCCCCCTTGACCTTGCCGACGGGCGTGATCACGGCGGCGGTCCCGCAGGCGAAGACCTCGGTCAGTTCGCCTGCCTCGCAGCCGTCCCGCCACGCGTCGGCCGAGATCGTGCCCTCCTCGGTCTGGTAGCCGAGGTCCCGG
>DAITAE010000787.1:0-1904 GCA_036824445.1 Streptosporangiaceae bacterium
TCAGTCTGGTGGTGCCGCGCGGGCCGAGGGTTGCCCGGAAAGGAGAAGCGGTGAGCAAGCCCCCAGCTGCTGCTGGCGGCGTTATTCACGATACGACCGGGACACGGGGCGAGGTTGCGATCGACGAGCACCCAGCAGAAGCGGTGGACGTGCCCGACGGGGTAACGGCGAACGGCCACCACGACGCGGCCGAGGATGGCGGCGTGGTCAGTGACGAGGGGACTATCCCGGCGCCGGGCGCTGGCTGGCGGAGCCGGGTCGCCGATGTCCTCGATTTCGCGCGCCGGCAGCTCGATGGCGACTCCGAGGTCGACCAGTTCGGCTTCGACCCGGAGTTCAACAGCCGCGTGCTGATGCCGATCGCCCGGATGCTCTACCAGCAGTGGTTCCAGATCCGGATGGAGGGACTGGCGCACGTGCCCGACGCCGGCCCAGCGCTGGTGGTCGCCAACCACTCCGGCACGCTTCCGCTCGACGCGCTGATGCTCCAGGCCGGGCTGCACGATGAACATCCCGCCGGCCGGAACCTGCGGATGCTGGGTGCCGACCTGGTCTACGAGATCCCGCTGCTGGCACCGCTTGCGCGCAAGGGCGGCCACACCCGCGCCAGCCGCGCGAACGCGCACGCACTGCTGCGGTCCGGCGAGGTGGTGGGCGTCTTCCCGGAAGGCTTCAAGGGCATCGGCAAGCCCTTCTCCGACCGCTACCAGCTACAGCGGTTCGGCCGCGGTGGCTTCGCGGCGACGGCCATCCGGGCTCGGGTGCCCATCGTCCCCTGCGCGATCGTGGGAGCCGAGGAGATCTATCCCCTGATCGGGAACGCCCCGGCGCTGGCCCAGGTGCTGAAGCTTCCGTATTTCCCGATCACGCCGCTGTTCCCGTGGCTGGGCCCGCTCGGGGCGGTGCCGCTGCCGTCGAAGTGGATCATCGAGTTCTGCCCGCCGGTGCCGACCTCTGATTACGAACCCGGCAGCGAGAACGACCCGGCGGTGGTCGCCGATCTCAGCGATCGGGTGCGGGGCACCATCCAGCGCAAACTTGGCGGCCTGCTCGCCGAGCGCGGCCCCGCCTTCGCCTGACCCGGCGCGCGGGAACCACATGACCCGGCGCGGGAACCACACATGACCCGGCGCAGGAACCACGCCTGACCCGGGCGCGGGGACCTTGGGCACGGCGCATCACTGACGGGCATAACGCCGGCGGAGTGCGACGCCGGCCACGATGCCCCCGGCGACGGCACCGGCGCCGACGGCGGTGGGCAGGGCGATCATGGTGGCCTTGCGGCCGGACCGAAAGTCGTGCACGGGCCAGTTGTTGACCCGTGCCTCGGCCCGCAGTTCCGCGTCGGGGTTGACCACGGCGGGATGCCCGACAAGGCGAAGCATCGGCAGGTCATTGGCTGAGTCGCTGTAGGCGGAGCACCTGGGCAGGTCCAGGCCTTCGCGCACGGCAAGCGCCCGGACCGCCTCTGCTTTCGCCTCGCCGTGCAACAGCCCGCCGACCAGCCGCCCCGTGTAAACGCCGTCGATGGACTCGGCAACGGTGCCAAGTGCTCCGGTGAGGCCGAGCCGGCGGGCGATGATGTCGGCAAGCTCCACCGGGGAGGCGGTCACCAGCCAGACCCGCTGCCCGGCCTCCAGATGGCGCTGGGCGAGTTCCCGGGTGCCTTCCCAGATCCTGCTGGCCATGGTGTCGTCGTAGATCTCCTCACAGAGGGAGACGATGTCGCTCACCCTGTGCCCGGCCACGAACGCCAGAGCGGCCTGCCGCGCCGCGTCGATGTGATCGATGTTCTCCAGGCCGCGCATCCGGTACCAGGCCTGCCCCCACGCCATCTTGGCCAGGTCCATCGGGCCGAACATCTTGCGGGCGGCCAGGCCGCGCGCGAAGTAGTAGATCGAGGC
>DAITAE010000279.1:0-1880 GCA_036824445.1 Streptosporangiaceae bacterium
GGATCATCGTCGCCGACGCCCGCACCAAGCGGGACGGCCGGGCGATCGAGGAGATCGGCAAGTACCACCCCAAGGCGGAACCCTCGTTCATCGAGGTCGACTCGGAGCGCGCGCAGCACTGGCTGTCGGTGGGAGCGCAGCCCACGGACCCGGTCCGGCGGCTCCTTGAAATCACCGGCGACTGGCAGAAGTTCAAGGGCCTGCCCGGGACCGAGGGCACGCTGAAGACCGCTGAGGCCAAGGCGGACAAGAAAGAAGCCTTCGCCGCGGCCGTTGCCGAGACGCTGAAGGCGGCCGAGGCCAAGCCGGAAAAGGGCAGGTCCCGCAAGTCGGCCGCCGCGGCGGACACTGCCAAGGCCAAGGACACCAAGGAGGCCAAGGGCGCCAAGGACACCGAGGACGCCAAAGCGGCCAAGGGCGCCAAGGACTCGAAGGCCAAGGACTCGAAGGACGCCAAGGACGTCACGGACACCAAGGACGTCACGGACACCAAGGACGGCAAGGGCAGCAAGGACTCCGCCAAGGACTCGAAGGCCGCTAAGGACGCGAAGGCGGCGTCCGGCAGGGCGGCCAAGACGGACGGCAAGCGGGCGAGCGCTGGCAGGTCCGCCAAGGGCGCCCAGGCGCGTGCCGCCACCGGCGACGGCGGCGCGGCCCCGCCTGAGGACGGCACGGCTTCTGCCGAGGACGGCACGGCTTCCGCAGGGGACAGTGCAGCGTCCGCCGGCGACGGCGCGGCCCCTGCGGAGGGCAGTGCCACCTCCGCCGGGGACGGCACGCCTCCCGCCGAGGAGGCCGCATCTGCGGCTGGCAAGCAGGACAGCGAGGCGTGAGGTGCTCGAAGAGGCTCTTGAGCACCTGGTGAAGGGCATCGTGGATCATCCCGACGATGTCCGGGTTGACAGCCACGACCTGCGTCGGGGCCGCGTCCTGGAGGTCCGGGTGCACCCGGACGATCTCGGCAAGGTGATCGGACGCGGCGGGCGGACAGCCCGGGCTTTGCGGAAGGTCATCGGGTCGCTGGCGCGCGGCCGTTATGTCCGCGTAGACCTGCTGGATGTGGACGAGGTCCGTTAGCTGAGCAAGCAACTGGACGTCGGCCGGGTGGTCCGGCCGCACGGAATCCGCGGCGAGGTCGCGGTCGAGGTCCGGACCGACGATCCGGGCCAGCGTTTCGCCGCGGGCTCGGTGCTCAGTACCGATCCTCCGGCCGCCGGGCCGCTGACCGTGGTGTCCACCCGTTGGCACAGCGGGCGCCTGCTGGTCAGCTTCGCTGGGATCACGGACCGGAACGAGGCCGAACCGCTCCGTGGTGTCTGGCTTACCGTGAACGCCGCGCAGGTCACCGCCCCGGAGGACCCGGATGAGTTCCTCGACCACGAACTGGTCGGGCTCACCGTCGTCACCACCGCCGGGGAGCGGGTCGGCGTCGTCACCGACGTGCGCCACCACGGCCAGGATCTGCTGGTGATCGAGCCGGCAGCCGACTCGCACCGCCGCGGCGAGGTGCTGGTCCCGTTCGTGGCCGCGATCGCGGTAGACGTGGACGTGACCGGAGGCCGAATGGTGATCGACCCGCCAGCGGGTCTGCTGGACCTTGCGTCGGCTGGCCCGGCTGGCCCGGGTGGCTCACCCCCTCGCGAACAGGCTGTCGCCGGCGAACGGGATGTTCCCCGCGAACGGGATGCTCCCCGCGAACGGGATGCTCCCCGCGAGCAGGGTGCTCCCGGCGAACAGGGTCCCCGCGGGCAGGGTGCTCCCCGCGCGCAGGTTAGCTCCCGCGGGCGCGTTGCCTCCCGCGGGCAGGGTCCTTCCCGCGGGCAGGGTCCTTCCCGCGGGCAAGGTGGCGGCCCCGCAGGCAGCAGCGCCCACCGCAGCCG
>DAITAE010000279.1:1980-3482 GCA_036824445.1 Streptosporangiaceae bacterium
GTCCTTCCCGCGGGCAAGGTGGCGGCCCCGCAGGCAGCAGCGCCCACCGCAGCCGTGGCAAGGGGTGACCCGCTGTGCGCATCGACATCGTCACGATCTTCCCCGAATATTTCGGCCCGCTTCGGGTCTCGCTGCTTGGCAAGGCGGTGGAGCGCGGCATCGTCGAGCTTGAGGTGCATGACCTGCGCATATGGGCACGCGACGCGCACCGGACCGTGGACGACGCGCCTTTTGGCGGCGGCCCAGGCATGGTCATGACCCCCGGCCCGTGGGGGGAAGCACTCGACGTGGTGACCGGCGGCTCGTCAGCGGAGACCCTGCTGGTGGTGCCCACCCCGGCAGGCATCCCCTTCCGGCAGGAGATGGCCGCCGCGTACGCGCGTTATGACCGTCTTGTTTTTGCTTGTGGCCGGTACGAGGGGATCGACGCCCGTGTCATCGAGGACGCGCGGACCAGGCTGCGCGTCGACGAGGTCAGCCTGGGTGACTATGTGCTCTCGGGCGGGGAGCCCGCCGCCCTGGTCATGATCGACGCGGTGGCCAGGCTGCTGCCCGGCGTGCTGGGGAACAGCGAGTCCGCTGCCGACGACTCCTTCGGGGCCGGAGCCGGGCCCATGGCCGGCCTGCTGGAAGGTCCCGTCTTCACCAGGCCGCGGGTCTGGCGGGGACGTGCCGTTCCTGACGTTCTGCTGTCTGGGGATCACAGCGCCATCGCACGCTGGCGAAGGGACGAGGCGCTCCGCCGTACCGCGGCCTACCGTCCGGACCTGCTGGCGGGGATCGCCGCCGGCGCCCTGGACGCCCGCGACCGGCAGGTGCTGTCGGAGGCTGGCTTTCCGGTTCGGGGCGAAGATATGGCACACTGAAATCCGCCCCTGCTCGCTCACCGAGCGGAACGCCTCCCGGCGCTGCCGCGCCAGGGCTTCAGGACTACCGACAGACCGTCAACACCGAACTGCACGTGCCCGTCCGTGCGCGCGCGAGGATCAGCCGAGGAACGCCAGCCATGCACACCGCGATCACCGACTTGGAGCAGGCCCAGATCCGCTCCGATATCCCGGACTTCCGGCCGGGAGACACACTCAGGGTGCACGTCCGGGTGGTCGAGGGCAGCCGGTCCAGGATCCAGGTCTTCCAGGGCGTTGTCATCCGGCGCCAGGGTGGCGGGGCGAGAGAGACCTTCACCGTCCGCAAGATCAGTTACGGCGTCGGGGTGGAGCGCACCTTCCCGGTGCACAGCCCCACGATCGACAAGATCGAGGTGGTGACCCGGGGCCGCGTACGCCGGGCGAAGCTGTACTACTTGCGTTCCCTGCGCGGCAAGCGTGCCCGGATCAGGGAGCGGCGCGAGACGCCAGCGCGCTAAGCAGTCGCACATCACAGCCACGTCGCGGATGTCCGGCCACGGCGGGTGGAGCACCGCTACTACGGAGCGAGGCAGCGGGATAATGGGCACCCGTCCCGGCAGGCGCTCGCACAGCCGGCCGGTGCGTGACGTGGTC
>DAITAE010000279.1:3582-6491 GCA_036824445.1 Streptosporangiaceae bacterium
AATGGGCACCCGTCCCGGCAGGCGCTCGCACAGCCGGCCGGTGCGTGACGTGGTCTCGCTGGTGCGTGACGTGGTCCGGCTGGTGCGTGACGTGGTCCGGCTGGTGCGTGACGTGGTCCCGCCAATACGCGCGTGCTCGCCGCCCGCCAGGACGATGCCCCGCGGCAGCGGGATGCTCGGCCTGCGGCGGCCGGGCACCGGGCTGCGTCGGCGTCGCGGCGTTACGGGCTCGGCGCTAGGCTCGATTCGATGAACGACGAGCGGGGCACGCGCGGCGACCAGCGCGCCGGGACCGACCCGGACAGCCGCCTTGGCTCTCCGGATGGTCACCAGGCCGGCCCGGCTCTGGGACACGGTAGCGACCGCCCCGGCGGCCTGGCAGGGGCCGGCGGGCAACCAGGTGCCGACAGCCTCGCGGGTTCCAGGACCGGCGGCAGGCGCGGCGGGGCCGGCCCGGGCGAGCGGCGGCGCACGAAGCGCTCGAAGAGCAGGTCGTGGTGGATCGAACTGCCGATCCTGCTGGCCTTCGCCCTGGTGCTGGCGCTGATCATCAAGACATTCGTGGTCCAGGCGTTCTACATTCCTTCATCGTCGATGGAGAACACCCTCGACATCGGCGACAAGGTGCTCGTCAACAAGATGATCTACGATTTCCGCCCCATTCACCGTGGCGACATCGTGGTCTTCAACGGGGAAGGCTCCTGGGACCCGGTGACGTCCCAGGCAAAGCCGCCGCTGGAGAGGCTGTGGAACGCGATCTCGGGCCTGTTCGGCACCGCCCCGGGAGTGCATGACTACATCAAGCGCGTGATCGGGGTACCCGGTGATCATGTGGCCTGCTGTGATGCGCGGGGCCGGGTCACGGTCAACGGGGTGCCGCTGAACGAGAAGTCCTACCTCTACCCGGGCAACTCCCCGTCGACGGTCTCGTTCAGCATCACCGTGCCGCCCGGCCGTCTGTGGGTGATGGGAGATCACCGCAGCGTGTCATACGACTCCCGCGGCCACATGCGGGATCCAGGCAATGGCACGATCCCGCAGGACCGGGTGGTCGGGCGCGCGTTCGTGATCGTCGCCCCGATCAGTAGGTGGGGGGTGCTGTCCATCCCGGCGACCTTCCAGCAGCGACGGCTTGCCCGGCCGGCCACGGCGGCGGGCACGTCCGGCCCGGCCGCATTGGCTGCCGTGTCCGGCCCGGTGGCCCCGGCGGTGCCGATCGGGCTGGGGCTTACCGGTGCTTTCCCGCTCACCTGGCTCCAGCTGCGGCTGCGGCGGCGTCTGGCCAGATTGGCGCGGCGCGGCCGGCCACCGCCCCGGCCCGGGCCACGGCGCCAGTGGCTGCGGCGCCCGGGGCGCCCGGAGTTGCGGGACCCACGCAGGCCAGGGCCTGGGTGACGTCATGCTGGTTCCCCCGGTGCGGCATCCCGGCTACACCCCCCGGCGCGCGGCAGGCCTGACCGGGTACGAGCGGGTGCTCGCGCGGGCCGGCTTCGCGCAGGTGGCCGGTATCGACGAAGCTGGCCGCGGGGCCTGCGCCGGCCCGCTTGTGGTGGCGGCCGTCATGCTGGATCCCCGCAGGCGGTCCAGCATCGGCGACATCGCCGACTCCAAGTCGCTCACGGCTGCTGCCCGCGAGGAGGCTTACCAGCAGGTCATGGCGCTGGCCGTGTCGTGGCACGTCGTGGTCATACCACCGGGGGACATCGATGGGACGGGCCTGCACGTCTGCAACATCGCCGGGATGCGGCGGGCCCTGGCCGGCCTGTCCCCGCAGCCGCAGTACGTGCTCACCGACGGCTTCCCGGTGCGAGGTCTCGGGGTCCCAGCACTGGCCATGTGGAAGGGAGACGAAGTAGCCGCGTGTGTGGCCGCCGCCTCGGTGGTTGCCAAGGTCACCAGAGACCGGCTCATGCGCGACCTGCACAAACGTTATCCCGTGTACGGTTTCGCCCGGCACAAGGGCTATTCCACGCCGAGCCATATGCGGGCGCTTACCACCTACGGTCCGTGCCCGGAGCACCGGCGCTCCTTCGCGAACGTCGGCTGCGTGGGCGATACCACCAGCCCGGGGACCGACGACCCTGTGGATCTCGAGACGGGCGATCCCGCAGGCCTGAGGGCCGGCGACGGTGTGGGCCCGGAGACCGGCGACGCGCTGGGCCCGCGCACCGGCGAGTCCATGAGCACGGGGAACGGCCATCCTATGGACCCTGAGACGGGCGATCCCATGGGCCTGAGAGTGGGCGACGTTGTGGGCCTGGGCGCCGACGATGCGCTGGGCCCGGGCACCGGCGAGCCCATGAGCCTAGGGAACGGCCATCACCCGAGGGTGGAGGCCGGCGATCCTATGAGCTTGGAGAATTGACCTATGGTTGACCTCATCTGGGCCGAAGCCCCCGCCGCTGCCTGATTGGAGGTGTGACCGTGAGTGCGGAGGACCTCGAGAAGTACGAAACCGAGATGGAGTTGCAGCTCTATCGCGAATATCGGGACGTGGTGAAGCTATTCACCCACGTAGTGGAGACCGAGCGGCGGTTCTACCTGACTAATCAGGTCGAGCTCAACGTCCGCACGGCCGATAACGGCGAGGTCTTCTTCGAGGTCACAATGCAGGATGCCTGGGTGTGGGACATGTACCGGCCCGCCCGTTTTGTGAAAAATGTTAGGGTCGTCACGTTCAAGGACGTCAATGTCGAGGAACTGGCCCAGAGCGACCTGGAGCTTCCCGACCCGCACTAACCCGCGGCCGCGCCTGGCCGATCTCCAGCTCCTTGCGCGTCCGCGCCTGGCCGATCACTACCTCCTTGCACGTCCGCCCCTGGCCGGTCTCCAGGTCCTTGCACGTCTGTGGCCGGCCGGGTTTCAGGTCCTTGTGCGTCCGCCCCTAGCCGGTCTCCAGGTCCTTGCAC
>DAITAE010000003.1:0-4210 GCA_036824445.1 Streptosporangiaceae bacterium
CGAAGTCAGGTATCAGACGCCGGACATGCCGACCTTTCCGTTGCTCCACGGCTGGGCGGCGGCCCACTCGACGAAGTCATGGCCGCACGCCGCCTCCTCCGGCGACAGGAACGTGGCGTTGCCGCCGGAGTGCCAGGACCCGGGAATGTCGGCGTTGACGACCGCGTAACCCCGGGCCGTCCAGTGGACGGGATCAGGCGATTCGAAGGCGGTGTAGTCCGACAGCTGCCCGGGGGCGACCCCGCCGTCCGGGTACCGCTCGGTGACCTGGCTCCCCGCATGCTTGCCGTACGGGCTCCAGGCGATCAGCGGGGGAGCGGGCCGCTCGTCCGCTGGCCGGAACACGTCCGCGTAGATGGTGACACTGCCGCGCACCGTGACCGTGACATCCCGCTCGATGATCATTCCGTCGGCGGCGCCGCGCCGGTACCGCGGCGGCCGCGCGCCGCGGTCCTCCGGGCGTGCGGTGGGCGCCCGGAAGCGGTAGTCCACTCCCACCACCTCCGCTGCCCGCGCCGGTTCCCGGCGTGCTGCCGATGCTACTGGCCTGCCGGGCGGCGCCGCTGGCCTTGCCGGGCGGCTCCGCCTCATGCGCGGGCGGAGTACGTAACGCGCAGGAAACAAGCGGGCGGGAGACTGGGGGAAGACCCGTGGCCTGACAGCGGGGGGTACCGTGTGCCCGCGGCTGCCACGCCCCGCCGAACCAGTGAGGATACGCAGACATGGACAGACAGGAAGAGTTCGTGCTCCGGACGCTTGAGGAGCGGGACATCCGTTTTGTCCGGTTGTGGTTCACGGATGTGCTCGGGTTCCTCAAGTCGGTCGCGGTCGCCCCCGCCGAACTGGAGGGCGCGTTCGCGGAGGGCATCGGCTTCGATGGGTCGGCGGTCGAGGGGTTCGCCCGCGTCTACGAGGCGGACATGATCGCTAAGCCGGACCCATCCACGTTCCAGCTGCTGCCCTGGCGCGGCGAGTCCGGGGTCGGCCGCATGTTCTGCGACATCATGATGCCGGACGGCAGCCCGTCCTACGCCGACCCCCGGTGGGTGCTCAAGCGCGCGCTCAGCCATGCCGCGGAGATGGGCTTCACCTTCTACACCCACCCCGAGATCGAGTTCTTCCTGCTGAAGGAAAAGCCCGAGGCGGGCGCGAGGCCACGGCCGATCGACTCCGGCGGCTACTTCGACCACACCCCGCACAGCATCGCGCACGACTTCCGGCACGTGTCCATCCAGATGCTGGAGTCCATGGGCATCTCGGTGGAGTTCAGCCACCACGAGGGCGCGCCCGGGCAGCAGGAGATCGACCTGCGCTACGCGGACGCGCTCACCACCGCCGACAACATCATGTCGTTTCGCCTGGTCATGAAGGAGGTCGCGCTCCAGCAGGGCGTGTACGCCTCGTTCATGCCCAAGCCGTTCACCGACCATCCCGGTTCGGGCATGCACACGCACATGTCGCTGTTTGAGGGCGACCGCAACGCGTTCTTCGAGCCGGGCGCGGAGTTCCAGCTCTCGAAGCTGGGCCGGGCGTTCATCGCCGGGCTGCTCCGGCACGCCGCCGAGATCACCGCCGTGTGCAATCAGTGGGTGAACTCCTACAAGCGGCTCTGGGGGGCCGCCGGAAGCAGCGCCGGGGCGGGCGGGGAGGCCCCTGCCTACATCTGCTGGGGGCACAACAACCGCTCGGCGCTGGTCCGGGTGCCCATGTACAAGCCGCAGAAGGGGAACGCGACCCGGATCGAGTTCCGGTCGCTGGATTCTGCGTGCAATCCCTACCTGGCGTTCGCGCTGATCCTGGCCGCCGGGCTGAAGGGGATCGAGGCGGGCTACGAGCTGCCGCCCGGCGCCGAGGACGACGTGTGGGCGCTCACCCCGGCCGAGCGCAGGGCGCTCGGCATCGACCCGCTGCCGCAGAGCCTGGACGAGGCGATCTCCGTCATGCAGAGCAGCGAGCTGGTGGCCGAGACGCTCGGCGAGCACGTCTTCGACTTCTTCCTGCGCAACAAGCGCGCGGAGTGGCACGAGTACCGCTACCAGGTCACCGAGTTCGAGCTGA
Organism: Streptosporangiaceae bacterium; assembly: GCA_036824445.1. GTDB lineage: Bacteria > Actinomycetota > Actinomycetes > Streptosporangiales > Streptosporangiaceae > UBA9676. Next base: position 2,059 of record DAITAE010000003.1, read on the forward strand.
ACCGCTACCTCCCGGTTCTTTGAACGGCGCCGGCGTGCCGCTGCCCGGCGGGGTGTCCGCCGGGCACTGGACCGACACGGAAGGCCGCACCGGCTGCACGGTCGTGCTGGCACCGGACGGCGCCGTGGCCGGCGTTGATGTGCGCGGCGGGGCACCGGGCACACTGGGCACCGACGCGCTCCGGCCGGGCAGGCTGGTGGAGCGGGCCCACGCCGTCCTGCTGACCGGCGGCAGCGCGTTCGGCCTGGACGCGGCCGGTGGTGTCATGCGCTATCTCGATGAGCGCGGCGTGGGTTTCGGCATCGGCGGTGCCCGGGTGCCGATCGTTGCCGGTGCCGTCATCTTCGACCTGCTCACCGGGGACCCGCGGGCCCGGCCGGACGCCGCCGCCGGCTACGCCGCATGCCGGGCTGCGACCGGCCATCCCGCGGCCGGGGCGGTCGGCGCGGGCACCGGCGCGACCGTCGCCAAGTCCGGTGGCGGGCCGCCGCGCCGCGGTGGCCTGGGGATCGCGAGCATGACCGCGGGTCCCGCGACCGTCGCCGCGGTCATGGTGGCGAACAGTGCCGGCGGGATCTGGGACGACGCGCGCCACGAGTGGGTCGCGCCGCTGGCGCCGGCGACGGGCGCGCCGGGCGCGGTCGCCGGCGCGAACACCACGATCGGCGTCGTGCTGACCGACGCGGAACTGACCAGGGAACAGGCCAACCGGGTGGCAGCGGTCGCGCACGACGGCGTCGCGCGCGCGGTGCGCCCGGCCCACACCCGGGTGGACGGCGATACGATCTTCTGCCTGGCCACCGGGACCGTGGCCGCGCCGCCCGGCGCGGACCAGGCTCTCGTCCTGGCGGACCTGGTCGAAGCGGCCGCCGCCGAGGTCGTGGCCCGGGCGATCGCCGAAGGCGTCCGGGAAGGCGGCCGGCCCGCCCGCGGGTGAGTACCGCCGCGCCGGGCAAGGTGGCCTCACGTCCTGCCGTCCGGCGGATCCCGCGCGTTGCGTTTGGGCCGGGCATGGCGTTCCTTCCGTTATGGGGGTAGATGTGGCGAGCGCTGGCTTGCTGCTTGACTGCCCGCCGATGCGGAGGTGAGCATGCCTGACCGGTTCGCGGCCGTGGATGCGCTGGCCGAGAGCTTCCACCAGCGCGGCGGGCAGCCAGGCCTGGCGTACGGGATCGTCGCCGGCGGCCGCCTGGTGCACGCCGGCGGGTTCGGGGAGCGGTGGCTGGGCGGGCCCGCGCCCGATGCCGGTACGGTCTTCCGGATCGCCTCGATGACCAAGAGCTTCACGGCGGCGGCGGTGCTGGCGCTGCGGGATGACGGCCGCCTGGATCTTGACGACCTTGCCGAGGAGTTCGTGCCCGAGCTGCGCGGCCTGGCGCTGCCAAGCTCCGACTCGCCGCGGGTCTCGGTCCGGCATCTGCTGACGATGACGGCGGGGTTCCCGACCGATGATCCCTGGGGGGACCGGCAGCAGGGGCTGGGGCTGGCCGAGTTCTCCGCGTTCCTGGCCGGCGGGCTGAGCTTCGCCTGGGTGCCCGGAACCCGGTTCGAGTACTCCAACCTCGGCTACGCCATCCTCGGCCGGGTCATCACGGCGGTCTCGGGCGCGGCCTACCCCGACTTCGTGCGGGACCGGCTCCTGCGCCCGCTGGGGATGGCGGGGAGCGGGTACGAGGCGGCGGAATTCGATGCCGTGGACCTGGCCCGCGGGTATCGCCGTGGGCCGGGTGGGTGGGACGAACTCGCACCGGACGGCTGCGGGGCATTCGCCCCGATGGGCGGCGTGTTCAGCTGCGTCGCGGATCTGGCACGGTGGGTGAGCGGCTTCGCGGGCGCCGTCCCGGCCGGTGACCCGGCGGCCGGCGGAGCGCATCCGCTGGCGCGCGCCACCAGGCGCGAGATGCAGTTGCCCCAGGTGGCGCTGATGCCGCCGGTGCTGGCCCGGCTGCCGGGCGACCCTCTCGGCGGGGCGCCGGTGAGTTACGGGTTCGGGCTGTTCGTGGAGGAGGACCCGGTCAGGGGGCGGGTCGTCAGCCACAGCGGTGGCTATCCGGGTTTCGGCAGCAACATGCGCTGGCACTGCGAGAGGGGGATCGGGGTGATCATCCTGGCGAACAGCACGTACGCGGCCGCACACGTGCTGGCGGCCAGC
>DAITAE010000003.1:4310-12116 GCA_036824445.1 Streptosporangiaceae bacterium
GGTGATCATCCTGGCGAACAGCACGTACGCGGCCGCACACGTGCTGGCGGCCAGCCTGCTCGATGCCGTCCTGCCGCAGGGCCAGCCTGGCCGGCCCGAGGCGAGCGGGCGTACGGCGAGCGGGGGAGCGGCAAGCGGGCGGGCGGCGGACGGCCACGCGGCCACCTCGGCCGGGCCGTGGCCGGCGACGCTGGCCGCGCAGCGGGAGGCGAACAAGCTCCTGTACCGATGGAACAACGGGCGCGCGAACCGGCTCTTCGCGGAGAACGTGGCACTCGATGAGTCCTATCCGGAGCGCCGGCGCCGGGCCGAGCTGGTTCGTGAGCGGATCGGGGTGTTCGGCGAGGACAAGAAGCGGCCGGCCGAATTCGACTCGCCCGCGCACTGCCGGTGGTGGCTGCGGGGTGAGCGCGGTGTCGTCCAGGCCGAGCTCACCCTCACCCCGGAGCGCCACCCGCGGGTCCAGTCGCTCACGCTGGCCGTGCCGCCCGCCCCGGATGCCCCGCTGGGGCGGGCCCTGGATGCGCTTGTCTCGCTGCTGAACTCCGGCGCCTGCGACTGGCCGGCCGCCCTGCCGGTGTCCGGCCCGGTGGCCACCGGGCTCCTGCTGCGGCAGCTGCGGATGGCTGGTGCCTGGGCCGGCCGGTGTCGCCGGGGCGCGTGCCGGGCAGGCAACGGGGAGCGGAGCACCACGGTGGAACTCGACGGCGATACGGCCAGGCTGGTCCTGGCGGTGGAGGTGGACGCCGCCGGCCACCTGCGGCACGCAGACATCATGCTGAGCCGCTGACCGCGGAATCCGCCTCGGCGTACGGTATGGATCACCGCCACCGGGGCGGCATCGGGCCAGCCACCGGGAGGCATGAGCGTTAGCCCCCGGGTGCCGGGGAGACCGTCAGCTGACTCGTGGTGTGGACCAGCCAGCGCTCGTAAGCGTCGAGATCCCATCCGGTGATGCGGGTGATCAGCAGGTAGGTCTCGGCGGCTGCCAGGATGTTGCTGGTGTCGATCAGCCAGGTCAGGTCGATAGCTGGGTCGAGCAACCCGTCCTCGGCCATGCGGTTCCAGAAGATGGTTTGGACGTGGCGGGCCTGCTCGCGGCCCTGCTGCCAGAACCCGGCGATCAGCGGCTCGACGGCCGCCGCTTGCTGGGCGACGGCGAACAGGGCACCGGTGCGCTCCATGATCTGCCGGCCTGCCGCTGCGCTGGCTGCGATCCGCCCGGCGGCGGTGGGGGCGGTCAGCGCGGCCTGCATCCAGTCGCGGCCGAGCACGTCCACGGGTTCGGTGTCGCCGACGATGGCCACGTCGATCACCCGCTTGAACAGCGCGGCCTTGGTGCCAAAGCGCACGTAGACGGTGCGCGCGCCGACCTGGGCGCGCCGCGCAACGGATTCCAGCGTGGTGGCCAGGTAGCCGTGGGCGAGGAACAGCTCGGTGGCGGCGGCGAGGATCCGCTGCTCGGTGTGGGCGACCTGGGCCTGGCGCAGCGGCGGCAAGGCGCCGCCCGGATTGACATCACCGGTCATATGATGCAGTCTAACTGCATCATATGCATCATGACTGCATTGGAGGGGGAATGAGCGTGTCGGATGCACCCGCCCTGGCCGGGATCCACCACCTGAAGCTGCCGGTCACCGACCTTGCCAGGTCCCGTGAGTGGTACCGCAGCCGCCTGGCCTACCAGGTCCAGGTGGAGTTCGTCGAGCAGGGCCAGCTGATGGGCTACGCGCTGTCGCATCCCAACGGGGGCCCGCCTCTGGGCCTGCGGCTCGACCCGGAACGCGCCAGGGCAGCCGCCGGTTTCGACTACTTCGCCATCGGCGTGCCCGACCGGCAGGCGATCGACCAACTGGCCGCCCGGCTGACCGCGCTGGGCGAGCAGCACGCCGGGGTCCACTGGGCCAGCATCGGCTGGATCCTGCCCGAGCTGCATGACCCCGACGGCCACGAGGTCCGCTTCTACACCATCCAGCACCACACCGGCCTCGACCCCGATGTGGTCACCACCATCACCGACCCCCGGGAGAGCGCCGAACGGCGGGAGCGCGAGCAGGAGGCGTCGCCCGCGTCCTGACGCGTCCTCCGGCCGGCCGGGCGCCCGGCTTGCCGCCCGGCGGCTCACACAGCGCCGCGGCGGTGCCTCGCCGGCGGCGGCCCGGGTCGCTACCGTGCTGTGGTGAGCATGCCGCGCCAGACCACGCCGAGCGCCCGGCTGGCCAGGATGGGGTTCGCCGACCCCGCCCGGGCCGAGCGGCTGGCCAGCGAGGATCTCGCGCTCGACATTGACGGGGACGACGCCGAACTGCTGGCCGCGCTCGCCACTGCGGCCGACCCGGATCTCGCACTCGCGGCCCTGGCCCGGATGCCCCGGGACGCCGCGTTGCTCAGCGCCCTGCGCGAGGACGCCGGCCTGCGCAGGCGGCTGGCCCTGGTGCTCGGGGCCAGCGCCGCGCTCGGCGACCACCTTGCGCGGCACCCGGAAGGCTGGCGTCTGCTGCGCGGCCCTGAGCCACTGGCCTGCCCGCCCGCCGGGGAGCTGCGCTCGGCCCTGCTGACCGCCGCCGGGGCGGACCCCGGTGCGCCGGAGCCGGTTGCGGGGACCGCACCGCCGGCCCGGCAGGCCAGCCGGGGCAGTGCCAGCCGGGGCAGTGCCAGCCGGGCCAGTGCCAGCCGGGCCGGTCCCAGCCGTGCCGGGCCGGACGCCGGTCCCGCCGCCGCGCTGCGGGTGGCTTACCGGCAGCGGCTGCTGCACCTGGCTGCCAGGGACCTGACCGGCCAAGTAACGCTCGACGCGGTGGCCGCCGAACTGGCCGACCTGGCGGCGGCGGCGCTGGAGGCGGCGCTCGCGATCGCCCGCTCGCAGCTGCCGGCCGGTGCGGTGCCCTGCCGGCTGGCAGTGATCGCGATGGGCAAATGCGGCGGGCGGGAACTCAACTACGCCAGCGACGTGGACGTGATCTTCGTCGGCGAGCCCGCGGAAGGCACCGGCGACGATGACGGAAACGGGGCCGCGCTGCGCACCGCCACCCAGCTTGCGGCCGGCCTGATCCGGGTGTGCTCGCAGAGCACGCCCGAGGGAATCCTGTTCCCGGTCGACCCGAACCTGCGTCCCGAGGGCCGCGATGGCCCGCTGGTCCGGACGCTGGCCAGCCACCGGGCCTACTACCACCGCTGGGCGAAGACGTGGGAGTTCCAGGCGCTGCTCAAGGCCCGGCCGGTGGCCGGCGATCCCGGGCTCGGTGCCGCCTACGCGGAGGCCATCGCGCCGCTGGTCTGGCAAGCGTCCCAGCGCGACAACTTCGTCGAGGACACCCGCGCCATGCGCCGGCGGGTGGTAGGCACACTGCCCGCGGCGCAGGCCGGCCGGCAACTCAAGCTGGGTCCTGGCGGGCTGCGTGACATCGAGTTCGCGGTGCAGCTGCTGCAACTGGTGCATGGCCGCGGCGACGCGTCGATCCGCAGCCCCGCTACCCTGCCCGCGCTGGCGGCCCTGGCCGAGGGAGGGTACGTGGGCCGCGACGACGCCGCCAGCCTGGCCGTCGGCTACCGGTTCCTGCGCTCGGTCGAACACCTGCTCCAGCTGCGCCAGCTGCGCCGCACCCACACCCTGCCCGACGACCCTGCCGTGCTGCGCAGGCTCGGCCGGGCACTGCGGGCCGCCGGCACCGGCGAGGCGGCGCCCAGCGCCGGGGGCCGCTCGCCGTCGCGGGCCGACCCGGCCGCCGAGCTCACGGACGCCTGGCGCCAGCACGCCGCCGAGGTCCGGCGGCTGCATGAGAAGCTCTTCTACCGTCCGCTGCTTGACGCGGTGGCGCGCCTGCCCGATGAGGTGGCCAGGCTGACGCCGGAGGCGGCGCGGACCCGGCTGGAGGCACTCGGCTATGCCGATCCGGCTGGGGCGCTGCGCCACATCGAGGCGCTCACCTCCGGCGTCTCGCGCCGGGCGGCGATCCAGCGCACCCTGCTGCCGGTGATGCTGGGCTGGTTCGCCGACGCGGCCAGGCCCGATGCCGGGCTGCTCGGGTTCCGGCAGGTCAGTGACGCACTCGGCAACTCGCCCTGGTACCTGCGGCTGCTGCGGGACGACACCACGGTGGCCCGCCGGATGGCGCGCGTGCTCGCCACCAGCCGGTATGCGACCGAGCTGCTGCTGCGGCAGCCAGAGATGGTGGCCATCCTGGGCGAGGACGCCCAGCTCGCCCCCCGCCCCGCCGCCGCCCTGCGCGCGGAGGCCACAGCAGCCGGCCGCATGCACGCCACCCCACCGGACGCGGTGGCGGCGGTGCGGGCGCTGCGCCGCCGCGAACTGCTCCGGACGGCCACCGCGGACCTGCTGGGCCTGTCAGCGGTGGAGGACACCGGGGAGGCGCTGACCGCCGTGGCCGGGGCGGCCGTGAGCGCCGCGCTGCAGGTGGCCATCAGAACGGCCGAGGCCGGGCAGGGCCCGCTGCCCACCCGGCTGTGCGTCGTGGCGATGGGCCGCTTCGGTGGTCACGAGACCGGCTACGGCAGCGATGCCGACGTGATGTTCGTGCACGACCCGGTACCCGGTGCCGATGAGCAGGAGGCCAGCCAGGCCGCGCACGCGGTCGCCGAGGACATGCGGGCGCTGCTGGCCCGCCCCGCGCCCGACCCGCCGCTCCTGATCGACCCGGGGCTGCGGCCCGAGGGCAAGCAGGGCCCGCTCGTACGCACCCTGGCCTCCTACCGCGCCTACTACGAGCGCTGGTCGGTTCCCTGGGAAGCCCAGGCGCTGCTGCGGGCCGAGCCGGTCGCCGGCGACCGCCAGCTGGGCGCGCGGTTCACCGCCCTGGCGGACGAGCTCCGGTATCCGGCGGGCGGAATCTCCGACGACTTCGTCCGGGAGATCAGACGCATCAAGGCACGGATGGAGGCAGAGCGAATGCCGCGGGCCGTCGACCCTGCGCTCCACCTCAAGCTGGGCCCGGGTGGGCTGGCGGACGTGGAGTGGGTGGTGCAGCTGCTGCAGCTGAGGCACGCGCACGCGGTGCCCGGGCTGCGGACGACGCGGACGATGGCCGGGCTTGCCGCGGCGGCCAGGGCGGGGCTGGTGGGGGAGGGCGACGCGGCCGCGCTGGCCACCGCGTGGCGGCTCGCGGCATGCATCAGGGATGCGACGGTCCTCGTCCGGGGACGTGCATCGGACATGTTGCCCACCCGCCAGCCCGAGCTGGCGACGGTGGCCTCGGTGCTGGGGTACGCGCCCGAGGCCTACCAGGACGTCGAGCAGGACTACCGGCGGGCGGCCCGGAGGGCTCGCGCTGTGATGGAGCGCTTGTTCTACGGGTGAGGCCGGTTTCTGCGGGTGAGGCCTGGTTTCTGCGGGTGCGGCCGGGTCAGCAGCGGCCGTTGGCGCGCAGCAGGTGGAGTGCGTCCATCGTGACGGCGCCGCGCCACTCGCGCTCGGCCGCCGGGGACCAGGCCTGCCAGTTGAACATCCAGCCGCCGTCGTCGTGCTGGGCCGCGGCGAGGTGGTCGAGGTGAGCGCCGATCACCCGCCCGTCGAACAGGTCCCGGGCAACGGAATCCGGCGACGGGGCGAAGTCGAGCGGCGTCATCACCTCACCGGAAGCGCCCGGCTCCAGCGCCACCACGCTCAGGATCGCCGGCCCCAGCCGGTCCGCGGCGGCCCGGGCCCGGTCCCGGTCGGGCACATGGTCCAGGAACCGCAGCACCCCGCGCATGTCGTAGGGGCCGACGCTGGTGAGGGAGTCGATCCGGGACCAGAGCACCGCCGTCGCGCCGTCCAGCCACGGGTGCTCGACCCCGCGCGCGTGCAGGGTTCCCGCGAGCAGGCCGGTGGAGATGAGCGAGGGCGGCGCTCCGTCCTCGGGCACCCACCAGGGTGCATGCGGCCAGCCCGCGATCGATGGGTCGACGAACACCGCCCCGCCCGCCGCCGCGGCGTGCGCGGCCAGCCACCCGCAGGCGCCTTGGGCCAGCCCGTCGTCCCACGCGTCTGCCTCGTGCAGTGCATGCAGCCCGAACTCGACGGCTATCGGCTGGCTGCCGGGGCAGCGTCCGTCCGGCTCCAGGGCGTGCCCGAACCCGCCGTCGGGGTTGCGGTAGGCGGCGACGGCGTCCCGGACTGGAAGAGGCCCGCCGCCTCTGAATACGCGTTCGAAATGCCGCCGTTCGAGCACCCGCGCGTTGGCGGCCAGGTATTGCTCAGCAGCGTCGATGTCAGGTTTGGCCATGAGGTTCAGCACAGCACCGCACCGGCGGCGCCGTCTTGAACGAAACGGACGTGCCGGTGCGAGACTGGTACCCATGGGGTGGACACCGCGCGACCCGAACCCGCCGCGCTCCGTCTGGGAGCCGGGCTACCGGGAGTGGGCGCCGCCTCCCGAGCTTGCCGGCTCGGTGGCGTGCTTGTGGACACGGGTTGCCCCGCCCGGCGGCGAAGTCGGGCACACCCTGGTCCTGCCGGACGCCTGCTGCGACCTGATCTGGCAGAGCGGCGAGGGGACCTTCGTCGCCGGGCCCGACACCGGGCCCTGGCCCTCCGCGCTGCCCGCAGGGACGGTCCTGGTGGCGGTGCGGCTGCGGCCGGGCGCGGGCGGACCCGCCCTCGGCCTGCCACTGTCCGCCCTGCTCGACCGGCGGGTCGACGTATCCGACCTCGGGACCGGCTTCGGCACCCGGCTGGCCCGGCTCCTGGTGCCCACGCTCACCCCGGCGGCGGCACTCCGGCTGCTGGCCGGCGCGGCGAGCGACCTGGTCCTGGAAGGCCCGGCCGATCCGCTGGTCACCGAGGCTGCCCGGCTGCTCGGCCGCCCCCGGGCTCAGGCCCGTGATGTCGCCGCCCGGCTTGGAGTGGGTGAGCGCCAGCTGCTCCGCCGCTGCCGTGCGGCAGCCGGGCATGGGCCGGCGGCGCTGCGGCGGGTACTGCGGTTCCGGCGGTTCGTTACCCGGATCGACGCCGGGCCGGGCGGGCCGGATCTGGCCCGCCTGGCCGCCGACACCGGCTACGCCGACCAGGCACACCTCACCCGTGAGTGCGTCCGGTTGGCCGGCCTGCCGCCGGCTGCCCTGGCCGTGGAGCGCCGGCCGGCCGCGTGAGCCGCGGCGCGGCAGCGGCCACGCGCTCCAGTTCGTCTACTGCGAGGTTGGCGTCTCGCTCGGCGGCCAGCCGGCTCGCCATCCGCGCGGCGCCGGCCCGGTAGCGGGGATCCTCGATCACCCGGGCGACGGCGGCACGCAGGGCGCGGGCGCTGGCATTCTTCCGCAGCCGGACCCCCGCGCCGGCGTACACGACCCGCGCGGCGTTGTCGGGCTGGTCGCGGCCGAGTGGCACGACCACCTGTGGTATCCCGGCGATCAGGGCTTTCATGACGGTGCCGTGGCCGCCGTGAGTGATGACGGCCGAGCAGTGCGGCAGGATATCCGCGTGGCGTGCCCACTGCGCGACGGTCACGTTCGGCGGAGCCGCGATCACCGCCGGGTCCACCGCCGGGCCCGTGGTGACCAGCCCTCGCACCGGAAGCTGGCCAAGGGCGTCGGCGGCGCGCTGCAGCAGGCGCTCCTGCCGCATGACGGTGCTGCTCAGGCCCACGAGCACCAGCGGGCGGCCGGAGGGGTCGGCCCACGGGTTGCCGGGCGTCTCGTCGGCTGTGTCGTCGAGCTGCGGCCCGACATAGCGGACATTGGCCGGGACCGAGTCAGGCGCGAAGTCGTAGCTCGGGCTGCTGCAGACCAGTACACGATCGGCGTTGCGCGCCGAGTAGCGCCACGCCGGGAACCGCCCGGAACCTGGACACTATTCCAGGGTCGATGTCCGTT
>DAITAE010000003.1:12216-24081 GCA_036824445.1 Streptosporangiaceae bacterium
GCGTCAGGTCCATGACTCGGTGAACATCGCGGAAGACGGCTAGTATGCCTTGACAGCTATATAACTTATGAGGCATATTAGCTCACATGGCCGCCCTCTTCGAGGTCCTCGCGGAACCGCACCGGCGGTCCATCCTCGACCTCCTGCGCGAATCCGAGCGCAGCGTGACGGATCTTGTCGGCGTGCTCGATGTGAGCCAGCCGGCCGTGTCCAAGCACCTGCGGGTGCTGCGGGAGGCGGGCCTGGTGACCGCTCGCTCGGATGCCCAGCGCCGCCTGTACCGGCTGCGACCCGAGCCGTTGCGGGCCATCGACGAGTGGCTTGAGCCGTACCGGCAGCTCTGGGCGGCCAGCCTGGATGCCCTGGAGCGGCATCTCGATTCCATGCCAGACGGCGGCGGTGGCTCACCCTAGTGCGCCGCGCGACCGGGAGGAGGATCCCGTGGACGTCCACGTCAATGACCAGGCCGACGGCCGGCTCGACAAGTCCGGCGACCAGTGGCAGGTGCGCTTCACGCGCCGACTCGCCCATCCGCGGGAAAAGGTGTGGCGGGCCCTGGCCGAGCCCGAGCACCGCGATGCCTGGTTCCCGCAGCGGATCGAGGCCGATCGCGGCTGGGTGGCAGGCGCCCCGCTGAGATTCGTCAGCGACGACATGCCGGAGGCGAACTTCGACGGCGAAGTGCTCGTCTACGATCCGCCCCGGACGCTCGAAATGCGGTGGGGGGAAGACCTGCTGCGATTCGAGCTGGCGGCCGACGGCGACGGCACCATCCTCACCCTCATCAGCACGCTCGCGGAGCGGGGCACGGCCGCGCGGACCGCGGCCGGCTGGCACACGTGCCTCGACACCCTCGCCTACGCGCTCGCCGGCCAGGATCCGCCATGGACCGGGGAGGAGCGCTGGCGCACGGTCCACCCGTCCTACGTCAGCCAGCTCGGCCCGGAGGCCTCCGCGATCGGCCCCCCGGCCGGTCACCCGGTGCTGGACACGAATACCTAGCGTCCGGCCGCGCCGCCGTCGGCCGGCTCGTGCGGCCGCGAGCAGCCCCCAGGCGGGGCGAGTCCGCATCGGCCCGGCTGGCGTGGCCGGTGACTCTGCCAGCAGGCACGCCGGGCCGGACCGCCGTGGTGTGCGCCATACTGAGGGCGGAGGTGCTGTCCCCGCCTCCGCCGGGCCTGACCGGAAGGATGCTCGTGGCACGGATGGGCCAGCAGGCACGGGCCGCGCGGTGACGGGCAGGCTCACCCGCCGCCCGGGCGGGGCGCCGCGGCTGCGTGCCCTGCTCGAGTCCGGGCAGACCATCGTGGCGCCCGGGGCGTTCGACCCGCTGGTGGCGCGGCTGGTCGAGGAGGCCGGGTTCCCGGCCGTGTACATGACCGGGTTCGGGACCTCGGCGGCGCTGATCGGGCGCCCCGACGTCGGCCTGCTGACCATGACCGAGATGGCCGCCAACGCCGGGCGGATCGCCGACTGCGTCGACATCCCGGTGATCGCCGATGCCGACACCGGCTACGGCAACCCGCTGAATGTGATCCGCACCGTCGGCGCCTACGAGGCGGCGGGGGTCGCCGGGATTCACGTTGAGGATCAGGTGGCCCCGAAGAAGTGCGGCCACATGGAGGGCAAGCTTGTCATCCCGGCACCGGAGATGGCCGCGAAGATCAGGGCCGCGGTCGAGGCACGCGCGCAGCCCGAGTTCGTGATCATCGCCCGCACCGACGCGCGGGCGGTGGAGGGCCTGGAGCCGGCGCTGGAGCGCGCGCGGCTGTACCGCGAAGCTGGGGCTGACGCGCTGTTCATCGAGGCTCTCGTGAGCGAGGCGGAGGTCGAGGAGGCCGCCCGGGCCTTCCCCGGCGTGCCGCTCCTGTTCAACTGGGCGGAGGGGGGCAAGACCCCGCCGGTCAGCCTCGCGCGGCTCACCGAGTTCGGGTACCGGATCGTCATCTTCCCGATCAGCACGCTCCTGGCGGCGACCGCCGCCATGCGGGCGATTCTGCGGGAGATCGCCAGCTCCGGCACCCCGGCGGCGGCGATGGAGACCCTCCCGACGTTCGGCGAGTTCGTGGACTTCATCGGCCTGCCGCAGGTGCGTGAGGCGGAGCGGCGTTACGCCACCTAGCCCCCGGCAGGCGGTCCGCGCGCGGCGGGTGCTGCCCGGGATCAGCGGGCCGTGAGGCGGCCGCTGATCCGGCCCGCCTTGACGCCAGCCTTGCCAGATGCCCTGGCCGTCCGGGCGGCCAGGGACAGGTCACGGCGCGCGGAACGGGCTGCGTGGCGGCCGCGCCAGGCGAGCGATGGCTGCCCGGCGGTGTCCGCCGCGGTGATCAGCAGGCCGCCGAAGATGGCGAGGTTCTTGAGGAACTGGATGCGCTGCTGCGCGCGGTCCTGCTCGTTCTCGGCCTCCCAGAACCGGTGCCCGGCGACGGTGGTGGGCACCAGCGTGGCCGCGATCGCCAGGGCCGACAGCCGCGGCCAAATGCCGAGCGCCAGCAGCGAGCCGGCGGTGAACTGGATGGCGCCGTTCAGGCGCACCGCCTCCTCGGTCTGGTCCGGCACGATGGGCACGCCTTCGGCCAGCGGCCGCACCACCCGCTCCGCCCTCGCGGCGACCCGCTCGGGGTTGCTCATGGTGTCATAGCCCTGGATGGCGAAGATCGACGCAAGCATGGGGCGCGCGACAGCTCTCAGCACAGTCATGGACGGCACCTGCCCGGGTCAGCCGGGGTTGTAACGTCCCGTGCCCGAGCGGCCGGCCGCCGGGCCTGTCGGCCGGGCCGGTGAGCCCTATGACCCGGGCTGGCCGGGACCCGACGCGCTGGCGCGGGGAACGAGCTGCTTCTTGTCGTGGAGCACCTCGAGGACGACGCTGCCGTCGACGGTCTCCTTCTCGACCAGCCGCGCCGCCAGCCAGTCCAGCTCCTCGCGGTGGTCGTTCAGCATCGCCACCGCCCGCTCTTCGGCCTCCCGCAGCAGCCGGGAGACCTCCTGGTCCACAACCCGCTGGGTCTCCTCCGAGAAGGGCCGCCGCAGCCCGTCCTGGATGGGGCCGCCGAGGTACTGGGAACCCTGGTCGGAGTAGCCGACCGGCCCCAGCGCCGGGGAGAGGCCGAACTCGCGTACCATCCGAATCGCCAGCTGGGTGGCCTCCGCCAGGTCGTTGGCGGCGCCGGTGGAGCCGTGCCCGAACACGACCAGCTCGGCCGCCCGTCCGCCCAGCCGGACCGCGAGCAGGTCGGTCAGGTAGGCCTCGCTGTAGAGGTGGCGTTCGGCCTCGGGCAGCTGGTGGGTGGCGCCGAGCGCCATGCCCGCGGGCAGGATGGTCACCTTCGACACCGGGTCCGCGTGCGGGGACAGCGCCGCCACCAGCGCGTGCCCGGACTCGTGGACGGCCACCGACTGCTTCTCCTCGGGCAGCAGGACGTTGGAGGCCTCTCGGGTGCCGAGCAGGATCCGGTCCCGGGCCGCGTCGAAGTCGGCGGCGGTGATCATGGTCCGGTTATCCCGGATCGCGTTGATCGCGGCCTCGTTGACGAGGTTGGCCAGGTCGGCGCCGGAGAAGCCGGGGGTCCCCCGGGCGGTCACGGTCAGATCCACGTCGGGGGCCAGCTTCTTCCCCTTGGAGTGCACGGCCAGGATCGCAGCGCGCTCGTTCTGGTTGGGCAGGGGCACCACCACCTGCCGGTCGAACCGCCCGGGCCGCAGCAGCGCCGGGTCGAGCGACTCGGGCCGGTTGGTGGCCGCGATCACAACCACTCCGGCGGCCTGGTCGAAGCCGTCCATCTCCGACAGCAGCTGGTTCAGCGTCTGCTCGCGTTCATCGTTGCCGCCGATGGCGGCACCGCCGCGGCGCCCGCCAATGGCGTCGATCTCATCGATGAAGATGATGGACGGGGCGCGTCGGCGGGCGTCGGCGAACAGGTCCCGGACCCGGGACGCGCCGACCCCGACGAACAGCTCCACGAACGCCGATCCGGTCACCGACAGGAACGGCACCTGCGCCTCCCCGGCGACCGCGCGGGCGATGAGGGTCTTACCGGTGCCGGGCGGGCCGACCATGAGCACACCCCGCGGGCCTGTCGCACCCGCCGCCGCGTACCGCTGCGGGTCGCGCAGGAAGTCCACGACCTCGCTGATCTCCTGCTTGACCCCCTCGTACCCGGCCACGTCGCTGAACCGCGTGGTCGGCCGCTCCGCCTCGATGACCTTGGCTCGCGACCGGCCGAAGCCGCCGATGCCCCCGGCCAGCGACCGCTGCGCCGCCCGGCCGGTCCAGACGAACAGGCCCACGATCAGGAGCAGCCAGATCAGGCTCGGCAGCAGCGTCACCAGCAGGTTACCGCCGGCCTGGGTGGCGGTGATCTGGACATTGTGGGCGGTGAGCTGCTCGGTAATCGGAGCCCGGTTCAGCGCGACCGGCAGGCGGCTGGTGAACTCCGTGCCGTTGGTGAGCTTCCCCGTCACCGCACCGGCACTGTCGATCGTGACCGACTTCACCTCGCCGCTGTTCACCTTGCTCTGAAACGTGGTGAACGAGTACTGGGTCGTGGGACTGCCGCGGAAGAAGTACGGCCAGAACAGCAGGCCCAGCAGGATCAGGACTCCGATCGGCATCAGCCAGCGCCGCCAGGCCGGCGGCGGCGGGGGCGTGGGCTGCGGCGGTTCCTTGGGCGGTCCCGGCTCGACGGAGCGCGACAGGTGCCTGTGGTTCAGCCGGATTCGCGTGATCATCGCGTCTGCACTCCTTTACGCCCGGCGCCGCCGGTGCCGCCCGGCCCCGGAAACCGCCAATGCCAGTCTGCAACCTGTCATGGGATGCCGCCACCAGCGTGCCTCCGGGCGGCGCCTTGCTTCCTCGTGATCATGACGTGGCTGTCGCCGGGTGTACACCTAGGTCATGATCATGCCAGGCTCCGGGGCCAAGGGGGATGTTGATCACCGCCGTGGAAACGTGATCACGGCCTGGCTGTCGTTAGGTGTACATCTAGGTCATGATCACGAACCGGGGAGGGCGTCTTGATAGCGGTCCACAACGGCGCTCACGGTGAGCGCGGTGCTGGCGCCGATGGCCGCGCCGACGATGGTGTCACCGGGATAGTGGACGCCCGTATGGACCCGCGAGTAAGCCACCGCCGTGGCCAGGAAATTCAGCGCAAGCGCCAGCCCGGGCAGGTCACGGCCCACCGCGGAGGCGAAGGCGAATGCCGATGCCGAGTGCCCCGACGGGAACGACGTCGAGCCCGGCATTCTGACGTGCCGTTCGCCGGGGACTCCGGCACCAGCGCGGTCCGGCCGCCGCCGGGTGTAGACGGACTTGATGCCCAGGTTCACCACGGCCGAGGTGACCCCGATCGACAGCACCCCCCGGACCGCCGCCCGGCGCCCGGCCGACCCTCCGGTGATGGCGAGGGCGGCCGCGATGGCCAGCCAGAGCCGGGAGTTGTCCGCCGCCCGGGAGAGGCGCCGGATCGGCTCGTCCAGCGCCGGGGTAGGCACCGAGGCGATCGCCCGGTACACCGCGCGGTCCACCGCGCCCAGCTGGCGCAGTCCCGCCTCGAGCCGCTGCCACTGCGGACTGTCAGCCGCCGGCAGCCGGTCGGCCAGCCAGTCCGCCCCGGCGACGCTGCTGGCCGCGGGCCGCTCGCCGGTGCCCTCGGTTGCCACCGGCGTATGTTAGCACCCGCACCTGGCGGCCTCGCTGCTCGCCTCGGCCGAGCTGCTGCCCCCATTCGGCCCTAGAACCGCGCGGCTCTGCGCAGCTCACACCACCCGCAGGCATGCCCGGATCGGGAGGTGGTCCGAGCCGGCCGGAGGCAGTACCTCCCCCTCGCCCGACCGGACGGCCCGGCCGGTCAGCATGTGGTCGAGCTGCACCAGCGGGCGGTCGGCCGGGAAGGTCCGGCCCTGCACGGCGGGTGAGTAACCAACCGCCACGCCGCTGACCGGGCCGGGCATGTTGAGGTCCCCGGCGATCACCGTCGGGACGGTGCTCACCGCCAGGTGCCGTGCCAGCCGCACCAGTTGCAGCGGGCTGAGGAGGCGGAAGGTCAGGTGGGCGTTGGCGACCCGCAGGCTGTCCCCGGCGGGTGTGGTGACGGTGACGAGCTGGGCGGCACGGCTGAACTCGTCCCCCGGGGCCCGGCCGAGGTCCACCACTTCGTAACCGGTCACCGGAAGCGCCGTGAGCACAGCGAGGCCCCACCGGCCGGGGCCGTCGTCGGGCGCGATGCGCAGGCTTCGCAGCTGGGTGTCGGCCAGCAGGTCGGCACGGATGGCCCAGCCGCCGAGTGCCTGCGCCGCCTCGGCGACCGGATCAGGCTGCCCGGCAGGCCACCAGGCCTCCTGCAGCACGATCACGTCGGCCTGCAGCTGACGGCACGCCGCCACCACGTCGAACGGTGTGCCGTCAACCCGGCGGCCGCCATGCACGTTCATGCTGGCGAGGATCGTGTGCGGCCGCCTCCGGTGCCGGGCCTCCGGCATCGCCTGTCCCCCCTCGCACTCTAGCCAGGTGGTGAGGGAACCGGCACCGCAAACGTTGTGGTCAGCGTCATCCTCACCGCGCTTCTTGTCACCATATTCAGCGTCGCCGTCGGCCAGGTACCCCACCTGGGCGCGGGCCGCGGTGCCGTCCGGGCGGTCAGGCGCCGCTTCCGGGAGACGGCGCGTGCCAGGCGGCATCTCGCCCCAGGCAGGCGGCGAGCCGGTCGATCGCTGCCGCGCCGGCGGGCACCGGCTGCGACGGCGCGAACGGGTGACGATCCCCTGGGATGTCGGCCAGCTTGCCGCGGCTGAAGGCAAGTTCCTGTTCCGCGAGGTCCTCCGGGAAGGTCGCCGGCTGCCCAGTCGCCCGGGCAAGATCCCAGCCGTGCACGAGCACCTCGGTGATGCGCAGGTGCAGCGCGACGGCGCCGGGAACCGAGCCGAACGGGACGCTGACGACCCTCTCGAGCACGCCGGGCTGGCGGAACGCTTCCACCAGCGCACCGGCCGAATCACTGTAGGTGCCCGGGAGCTCGCCATCGGGTCGCGAAGTGCCCCGGACAGCGGGCGGAGGCTCGCCACGGAGGGCACTTGTGAACAGGTAGTTCCCGGCGACGAGATGAGCGACGAGATCGCGGACGCTCCATTCCGGGCATGGGGTCGGGTCAGCCCACTTCCCTGCCGGCACCGCGGCGATCAACCGGCCGGTGATGTCCAGGGCGAGAGATAGCTGGCTGACGGGTTCGGTTGGCATCGCCGTCCTTCCTGCCTCGGGCTGGCACCGGAGGTCGCCGGGGGCATTACGCCGCCGCGGTCCTGCAATGTTTCGACAACCTCATGGCCAAGGTCGTGACATGCCCCAGGCCGGACAATAGTCGGCAGAGACGCAGCCTACGGCCGGGAGACCATGATGGCCACTGACGAAGACGAGCGCAACGACCTGCCCTGCCGGCCCGGTACCGATCGGGGGCTGCGACGCCTGCCGGAGGAGCGCAGCTGGTGACCGCACACCGCCCGGCCGGCAGCTTGCTGTCGGTGAACGTGGGCCTGCCGCAGGATGTTTCCTGGCACGGCCAGACCGTACACACCGCGATATGGAAACGGCCTGTCGAGGGCCCGCGGCTCGTGCGGCGGCTGAACATCGACGGCGACGGGCAGGGCGATCTGGCCGGGCACGGCGGGGAACACCGTGCCGTGTTCGTGTATCAGATCGAGTCCTACCGGTACTGGCAGGCGCAGCTGGGCCGCGACGACTTCGAGTACGGCCAGTTCGGGGAGAACTTCACGGTCCGCGGCCTCGCTGACGACCAGGTGTGCATCGGCGATCGCTACCGGATCGGCGAGGCGGAGTTCGAGGTGACCCAGCCGAGGGTCACCTGCTACCGGGTGGGCATCCGGATGGACGACCCGCGCATGCCGGCGCTGCTGGTCTCGCATCATCGACCTGGGTTCTACCTCCGGGTGCTGCGCGAGGGACGTGTGCGGGCCGGGGATGAGATCGTTCACGTGGCCGCCGGGGCCGAGGCTATGACGGTGGCCGAGGTCGATGCCCTGCTCTACCTGCCTGGGCATCCTCGCGAGCGGATGCTGCGCGCGCTGCGCATCCCCGCGCTTCCCGATGGCTGGAGAGCCTCGTTCCAGGCGATTCTCGACCAGGCCGAACTGCCGGGCGGTGCCGTGGGCAACGCGGGCCTGGCGGCCGTGAGCCCTCCGCCGGCCTGGCCGGGGTTCCGCCCGCTGGCCGTGACCGCCGTCGACCGGGAAAGCGACTCGGTCGTGTCGGTGCGGCTGGCCGATCCCGGGGGACGTGCCGTGCCGCCCGCTCTGCCGGGACAGTTCCTGACCCTGCGGCTGCCGGCCGGCCCCGGAGCGCGGCCGCTGGTGCGCAGCTATTCGCTGTCCGGGGTCCCGGGCGCCGATTCCTATCGCATCAGCGTCAAGCGCGAGCCGCACGGAGCGGGCAGCCACTTCATGCACGACCGGGTGCGGGCAGGCGACCTGCTGGAGACCGCCGCACCGCGCGGCACCTTCATCCTCCAGCCCGGGGAGAGGCCGGTCCTGCTGATCAGCGCGGGCGTCGGGGCGACGCCGGTCCTGGCCATGCTGCACGCCCTGGCCGCCGCCGGGTCCGGCCGCGAGGTCTGGTGGCTCCACGGCGCCCGCAGCCGGGCCGAGGAGCCGTTCGCCGCCGAGGCTCGGTCCCTGGTGGCGGCGCTGGCCCGCGGGCATCGGCACGTCTGCTACAGCCGCCCGGGCACCGGCGATACCGAAGGACGCGACTACCAGACGCGGGGGCGGCTGTCGCCGCCGGTCCTGACCGCACTCGACCTTCCGCGCAGCGCCGATGCCTACATCTGCGGCCCGGCCCCGTTCATGGCAGAGGTGTCGGCCGCCCTGACCGGCCTGGGCGTCGTCGGCGCCCGCATCCGCACCGAGATCTTCGGCACCGCGGCCGCGCTCACCCCTGGAATCGCGCCCGCGGCTGCGCGGCCACCGCACCCGCCGCCGGGCGAGTCCTCCGGCGGCCCCGTCGTCGCGTTCGCGCGCAGCGGCCTGACGGTTCACTGGGATCCGGGCCGCACCAGCCTGCTCGAGCTGGCCGAGGCCTGCGACGTGCCGGTGCGCTGGGCGTGCCGCACCGGCGTGTGCCACACCTGCGAGACGGGCCTGCTGTCCGGAACGGTGGACTATGCTCCCGACCCGGTCGACGACCCCGCCGACGGCAACGCGCTGATCTGCTGCTCGCAGCCACGCGGCGACCTGGTCCTCGACCTTTGACGCCGCCCTCCCGCCCCTGACCGGCCGGGGCCGCGGCGGGTCGCAGGCTTCACAGCCTGTCCCCGGTCCTTGATGTATCAGGGCGGGTGTTGCCTCCTCCGTACCAGTGGAGGAAGGTCCTCCACGCGCCATCGCTGATGTGCCGGCCCTCTGGCGCACTGCTCGCACAAGGCTCGATGCCGAGGCAGTGACGGGGATCGTGATCCAGAGTCGGCCGGTGGGGAGGTACACCATGCTCGCCTCGGCCACTTTCTTCGTGGTGAAGGCCATGGTCAGGCCCGCCGACGGGACCGCCCCGGCCACCGCGGCCCGCGTGCCCGCCGCGCGGGCAGATGATCACGACGCGCCGCGCGCCCCGCGCGCCCGCGGCAGCAGCCCCTCCATCGTGCAGCGGCTGCGCGCCGCAGTGCACTACGGCGCCGGTGGGGCACGGGGGACAGCCAGCCGCGGGAACCGGAGCCTCGGCCGCCCGGCCCAGGCGGATTAGACGTGCGGGCCCCGGCCAGATAGGTGGGGACTGGCCGGGGCCGCACCCTGCGCCGTTGGCGACCTAGGGCCGCGGGTTCTCCGTTCCGGGCTCCCGGCGCTCGCGCGTGCCCATCCGGCACGGCGGCTATGCGACTGGGAGGCCTACTTTCAGTGGGCATAGGCCTACTTTTCAGCCGGCAAGTGTGGAGTTATTGTTGGGCTACGGTTGACGAACCAGCCGGGGCCCCGTGCGTGCCTGTCTGGCGTTCCAGCCCAGTGCGAGGTGATAGCAGCCCAGACGGGCTCGTGCCCGGCCCTCGGCCGGGGTCTGCCTGGTGGGCTAGCTCGTATCCCCCCCACGATGCTCCCAGGCGGACGCGGCCCGCGCGCCGTTGCCCCCGGACGCCGCGCGGGCCGCTCAACCGTCCACCATGCCTGTTCACCGGCGTCGCCGCGCTGGCCGATCAAACCCAGGAATGAGGAGCCCGCGGCCGCTGCCTGACTTGGGGTCTACCAGGTCCGCGGGCTCCCCGGGCCACGCCGAGGCCGTCCGCGTGGCCCAGACGGTCCCCCAAAGAAGGCCCGTCACAACGATCACCGACGAGAGCCGTCGTCGCGTTACAGCCCAGATCGGCGCGAGGCACACCGCGGCTGCCACCACACCGGTCGGCAGCCCGGCGTGGCCGAGCTCTTTTACATGCTCCTACCCGGGAGCGCCGGCCGGTGGCCTGACTGAGCGGCGAGGTCCCGCGGTTCATGGCGTCCCGGCCGGCGTGGAGGTCAACCGGCGCTAGGGATGGTGACGCAGGCCTGGGTATCGGTGCCGTGGGCAGGCTTGGACAGACCCTCGGGGAGGCGGCAAGGAACACTCTGCGAATTTGGCAAACGCCCGTTCCGCCCGGGGCAACCGAGGTAGCGTCGGTATTACCCCGCGAAATGACTCCGACACTGTTGGTGATCGACCTGGCCACGGCCGGACGGCGGAGGCGGTCAATGACCCACGCGGCCCTGATGAACGCGGCCCTGTTCTTCTTCCTGCTTTTCCTGACGCTGCTGCTGGTGACGTTCGTCGGCGCGGTGATCGTGGCGCCTTCAGCGCCACCTGGCACCGGGTCCCCCGAAGCACCGGCGGGCGAGGCGCCCGCGCCGCCAGGACTCGAGGCACCAATGCCGCCGGTCCACGCGCCCGTGCCGCCCGCGCCGCTGCCGCGCCGGCAGCCACTGACCACCGCAACCGCAGCGGGCACAACGCGCTGGTCCGATGCGAGTGCGCCCACCAACGCCCCGCCGCCGGTATACAACGGGGTGCGCCGGCCGACTGTGTCCGGCAGCCCGCCGTGGGGACCGGCACCCAGGCCGCCCGGCCCCGACCCCTGGGCAGCCGGCCAGGTGCTCAACGCCGCCAGCGCTGACGAGCTAGCCGAGCACCTCGAAGAGACGTCCGGCCGATAACCAGACGTGCCCGGCTAACCAGACGTGCCCGGCCCGGGTCTGAGGCATCCCGCTCACCGGGCCGGGCATTCTCTGTCTCTGGACCGTTAATCGTGGCGCCGAAAGCCAGGGATACGCCCTCACGCGGACCGGCAGCCGACAGCCTCCTGTGGATGATCAGGGGACGAGGTTTCCGCTGTAACGCAGATACGGCACCGAACGCCAATAGCAGCCTCGTTCGCGCCAACTGATCACCTTCGATGACGTATCTGCGTCTATTCACAGGAAATCCACAAGGTGGCGGTCAATTGTGGACTAACTCAGCTGGTCCTCTGAAAACACTCAGAATGGGATCAAGCCTGGACCATCTGATCGCAAACGGCTATCTTTATGGCTTCGGTTACGAACCGGCCATGTGGTCCGCGGTCCGGGCCTCTCGCGCCAGATTCCCGGACCAGCGCACCTGGCCTGGCCGGTGTCCGCCTGGTGGCCACCCCTACTGTGCTCCTGGGCGGACGCGGCCCGCGCCGCGCTTCCCCCGGGCGCCGCGCGGGCCGCTCAACCATCCAGCACCAATAAGGCGCCGCAGAACGCGGGTGAATCGCCGCCATAGCTGCGGCACCGCCAAAGCGCAAGCAGCGCCTGACCATTCCCCCGAGCTGGGGCCGGGCGGAGCCCCCCATCGCCCGGCCCCGACCTTTCTTG
>DAITAE010000788.1:0-1899 GCA_036824445.1 Streptosporangiaceae bacterium
GAGCAGGACAGCAGGTAGCCGCCGTTGGAGATGATGTAGATCCGCAGCGGCGAGCCCAGCAGCACCAGGACCATCGAGCACACCACGTTGAAGGCCATCGCGTAGTCCGGCACGCCGTGCCTGTTCCGGTGCTGGAACCAGCGAGGCAGCTGCCCGTCCTCGGCCGCCTGGTACAGCGACCGCCCGACGCCCATGATCGCGTTCAGCACGGACAGCGCCAGCGCCGCGATCAGCGGGATCCCGACGAACCACGTTTCCCACGATCCGCCCCCGAAGATCTTGGCCGTGTAGGAGAGATACGCCGTCAGCGGGGCGGCCTGGGCCGCGGAGAGCGCCACACCCAGCACCGCGACGAACATCAGCGGGGTCGCGACGTAGATGAACACCCCGAACAGGCCCTCGGCGGTGAGCGCGATCTTGGCGTCCCGGGCGCCGCCCCGGCACTCGCCGACGTAGCAGGCGGCGGCCTCCATCGCGATCACGTTCCACAGGATCGGGAAGAACCAGGCGCAGACGAACGTGAACGTTACGACGACGCCCGGCGGCGCGTGGAACCCGGCGACGTTGCCCCAGTGGATCGAGCTCGGATGGAAGAACGGCAGGAAGATCATCACGGTGATCGGCAGCATCGACAGGATGCCGAGCACCGTCGCGAACGCCGCGCCGAGCCGGATACCCAGGTAGGCCGGGATGAAGATCAGTATGAGCAGCACGAAGCAGACCAGGACGATGGTGATGCCGATCGGCGTACCCCAGGTCGTGCCGACGGGATCGATCAGGTGCCCCTGGCTGAACTTGAACAGGAAGGCCAGATAGGACGCGGTCAGGATCACGTTGATCGGCGCGACCGGGAACCACCCGAGCCAGTACGCCCAGCCCGATACGCCGCCGATGTGCCGCGCCGTAGTGTTACCGGTCCACGGGCGGAACGACTCGGTCGCGAACGACGGGATGCCGCCGGTCCGGTCCGGCCACATCGTGGCCAGCTCCGCGAGGCAGAAGCAGAGGAAGCAGCCGGCGATCGTCATCACGCCCATGAGGATGATGGCGAGCGCCCCGGTGCCCTGCACAGCGTACGGCGCAATGCCGGTGACCAGGATCGTCCCGGCCAGCCCGATCACGAAGGCGCCCCACCAGTTCGTGCCCTTGGCCAGGCCCTTCTCTGGGTGCGCTTCCTGTATCGAGGCCATGGCTCCTCCTCGTCCCGAACCTCTAGAAGAGCGTCAGGTAACGCTCGGTCTCCCAGTCGCTCACGACGGAGTGCCAGGTGTGGAACTCCTCGCGCTTGATCTTGGCGAAGTAGTCGATGTAGTCCCCGTCGGGCGTCTTGCCCAGCGCCTCGCGCAGCACGTCGTCTTTGACCAGCTCGTCGGCCGCGTGCAGCAGGGTCGGCGGCAGCGACCGGATGCCCCGCTTGGCCACCTCCTCGGCCGGCACGACGTGCAGGTTGTCGCGGTTCGGCTCGCCCGGGTCGAGGCCGCGGTCGATGCCGTCGAGCCCCGCGGCCAGCTGGGCCGCCATGGCCAGGTACGGGTTGGCCGAGCCGTCGCAGGCGCGGTTCTCCACCCGCCCGCCCTCCGGCACCCGGAGCATCTGCGTGCGGTTGTTCCCGCCGTAGGTAGCGTAGGCCGGCGCCCAGGTCGCGCCGGAGGTCGGCGCCCCGACCCCGAAGCGCTTGTAGGAGTTGACCGTCGGGCAGGTGACCGCGGCCAGCGCCGGGCCGTGCTCGATCAGCCCGCCGATGTAGTGGTAGGCGAGCTGGGACAGGCCGAGACCGCGGGGATCGGGGGGGTCGGCGAACAGCTCCGCGCCCGTCTGCGCGTCCCACAGGCTCGAGTGCAGGTGCAGGCCGGAGCCGGTGAGGTTCTCGAACGGCTTCGGCATGAAGGTGGCGGCCAT
>DAITAE010000789.1:0-1894 GCA_036824445.1 Streptosporangiaceae bacterium
TGCTCGTCGCCGGCGATCAGCGCCGGGTCGGCCTTGGCGGCGAGCCGGTCGGGAAGGTCAAACGCGCTGGTAGCCAGCGGACTCACGGCATCACCTCCGCTGGCACCGGCGCCTTTCCCCGGCTGACCGCGTCGAGCAGCAGCGTCGCGGCCACCGTTGCTCCATCGGTGCGGATCCGGCCGGCCACGGCGGTCGCCCGGGCCCGGGTCTCCGGAGTCAGGGCCGTGCTGAGCGCGGCGGACAGGGACTCGGTGGTCGGCGCCGTTACGTCATGCGCCGCGCCGATGCCCAGGTCGGCCACCCGGTCGGCAAAGTAGGGCTGGTCCGCCCACTGGGGTACCACCACCTGGGGCGCGCCGGCCCGGGTCGCGGTCGTCGTGGTGCCCGCGCCGCCGTGGTGCACGACGGCGGCCACCCGGCCGAACAGCGCCTGCTGGTTCACCTCGCCGACGGCGAGGCAGTCGCCGGCGTCGTCGATCGGGGTCAGGCCGGCCCAGCCGTGGGCCACGAGCACGCGCCGGCCCTGCGCGCGGACCGCCTCGATGGCCACCCGGGCGAAGTCCTGCGGGGCGCGCATGCTGCCGAAGCCCACGTACACCGGTGGTGTGCCGGCGTCCAGGAACGCTTCCAGTTCGGCCGGGAGCGGGCGTTCATCAGGCAGGATCCACGCGCCGGTCTGCACCACATCGAGGTCCCCCGGCTCCGGCCAGGGGGCCAGGACCGGGTCCGCCGCCAGCCACGGGTGGCTGGTGAGCATGTAAGCGCGGACGTTGTCCACCGGCGGCAGGCCGATAGAAGCCCGGTGGGTGTTGAGCGCATCGCCGAACAGCGCGTTATAGCCCTGGACTTCCAGGTCATGCAGCACTCGGTTGTCGGTCACGTCCGGTGGGAATGGCCGGCCCGGCGGCGGTTGCGGCGGGTGGTGCGGCGACGGCAGGAAGATCGGGCAGTAGTTCACGTATACGGAGGGGATGCCCAGTTTCTCGGCCACCGACCGGGCGCCGACCACGGCCGGCGTCAAGCCGGTCGCCACCAGCGCATCACATCCCTCGGCTGCCGCGGGGACCTTGTCGAGCCACGCGGCGATCAACTCGGCCGCGCGCCGGGGCACGTCGGCCAGCGACGGCGGCTCCGCCCCGTGCACCAACGAGTGCACCGGCGGGCCGACCGGCACCAGCGGCACGCCGACCTCGGCCAGCCGCTCCGCGCAGTCCGGCGGCGCGCACACCTGTACCTCCGCGCCGAGTTCCCGCAGCCGGACAGCGAGTGCCACCAGCGGCTCGACGCCCCCGCGCGAGTCATACGTCGACAACAACACACGCACTTCGTGACTCCTCTTTCCGCATGTTCGGGCCCCGACCAGCGATTATGCGGCACGACCCGGGTCTTGCGGCAAGCCCCCCGGTGCGCTATAGGTTGAAAGTGGAGGGGAGTGTGTAATCCCCGGCGACGGCACCACTAAGAGGCCGCGGCCCCCAGATCAGCGCATTCTGTGGCGCTCGTCCGCAACCGGAGATCCGGGCTCGCTGTCCGCGAGGTCAGATCAGCCCGCCCATGCCGGGGTCGCTGATGCTGGCTTCGCCGTTCTCGAGGTGGCCGGCATACCGGTACTCAAACTGAGGGTCGCCCTGAACGCTGACGGCCAGGTCGTACCAGCCTCTCGTGCGTTCGACCGGGAACTGCAGCGCCTTCGCAGCGCCAGGTGCGAACTTTAGCGTGGTGCTCGGCGACGAGTACCGGTCGGACACGGTCACGTCGGCCGGCGCCGAGTTGCGGTTCTCGACCTCCAAGACGATCTCGTCGTGCCGCGGGCCGTACAGGGCCTGGATGGCGAGGCCGGCCTGCAGTGTGCCCGCGCCGCCCTTGAAGCGGCGGAAGAACCCGTTGGGCCCGT
>DAITAE010000790.1:0-1891 GCA_036824445.1 Streptosporangiaceae bacterium
CGAGGTGCGGGCCGAGTGCTTGGAGTACGCGCTCGAGCACGACGAGCGGTTCGGGATCTGGGGCGGGCTGTCGGAACGGGAACGGCGCAGGCTCAAGCGCGAAGCGTTCTGAGCGGCGCTGCAGCCCGGCCGCCGCGGCCGCCCCGGGTAATCCCGGGCCGGTCAGCCCGGTGCCGTTCACGGCAGCCCGGGTGCGGCGCTGAGCTCCGGCTGCCTTCCGCGGTCTTGCGGTCTTCCTGCCTGCGTGCCATGGCTTCGCGTATTGTTCACGGGGTGCCCCCACCGTGCCGGGCCCGGGCCGGCCAGCCCGCCCGGGTGTCCGGCAGGTGCCCACTTTGAGCAGCAAGCGGGTCTGTGTCGCCGAATAATTTGCAAGCCCAGCACGTCGTCACCGCGGTCATCGTCGCCCATGATGGGGCCGCGTGGATTCCGCGTGCCACCGAAGCCCTGGTCAACCAGACCCGGCCCGTCCAGCGTGTAGTCGGCGTCGATACCGGCAGCAGGGACCGCAGCGGGGCCATGCTCACCGGGGCACTGGGCCGCGCCGCGGTGTTCGGAATGGACCGCGACACCGGCTACGGCGCCGCTGTCCACCAGGCCTTGCGGCACCGGGCCGCCGTCACCCACGTGCCGTCGGCGGCGGGGGCGCCGGGGGAGCAGACCGAGTGGGTGTGGCTGCTCCACGACGACTGTGAGCCCGAGCCCGACGCGCTGGAGCGGTTGCTGCTCGGTGCCCAGGAGGTGCCCGCCGCAGCGGTGCTCGGCCCCAAGGTTATGGACTGGTCCGACCGGGATGTCCTGCTCGAAGCCGGGATCGGCACCGACCGTGCCGGCCGCCGGATCACCGGGATCGAGCCGCGCGAGGTCGACCAGGGGCAGCACGACGGCGACCGCGATGTGCTTGCCGTCGGCAGCGCCGGGATGCTGGTCCGCCGCGACGTGTGGGACCAGGTCGGCGGCTTCGACCCCGGCATGCTGCTCTACCGGGAGGACATCGACTTCTGCTGGCGTGTCCGGGCCGCAGGCTACCGGGTACGGGTCATCACCGACGCCGTCGTCTATCACGCGGAGGCCTCGGCCAGAAACCGGCGCCAGGCGTCGGCCGCCCCCCGGCGCGGACGGCAGGATCGCCGCAACGCCCTGCTGGTGCTGCTCGGCAATCTCCCGGGCGGGCCCCTGCTCTCCGCGTTCGCCGGCAACATGGTGCTGTCCATGCTGCGCACGCTGTTCTTCCTGGTCGCCAAGCGGGCCGGGGCGGCCCTGGACGAGTTCGCGGCGTTCCTGGGGGTGGCCGGCCATCCCCTGCGGCTGCTCGCCGCCCGGCGCGTCAGGTCGCGGGGACGGCGAGCCGCCTGGGCCCGCCTCCGCGCGGAGGTTCCGCCCGGTCATTCGTTCCGCAAGCTCGCCGAGTTCGCCGTCGGCGCGCTGTCGAAGTCCCGCCCGGCGGACATGGTCGGCAGTCACCATGCCACCGGCGATCCCTTCGATGACGACTCACTGCTGGTCGACACCGGCCTGGTGCAGCGGGTACTCACCAACCCAGGGGTGCTGCTGTTCCTGGTGCTCACCACGATCGCCCTGGTGGCGGAGCGCTCGCTGCTCAGTTCCAGCCCGCTCGGTGGTGGTGCGCTCGTCCCCGCCTGGGGCGGCGCGTCCGGGTTGTGGGCGGAGTACCTGCAGGGCTTCCACCCGGCCGGGATCGGCACGAGCGCCAGCACCCCGCCCTATGTGGCAGTGGTCGCGCTGCTGGCCTCGCTGCTCGGGGGCAAGGCCTGGCTTGCCGTCGACGTCATCCTGATCGGCTGCGTGCCGCTCGCTGGCGTCACGGCCTACCTGGCATCGCGGCAGATCACCCGGTCGGTGCCGGTCAGGATCTGGGCGGCGATGGCCT
>DAITAE010000280.1:0-6422 GCA_036824445.1 Streptosporangiaceae bacterium
CCGCAGGCCCGGCGCAGGACCTCGTTATGCCGCCGCAGCTCAGCGTCGTACCCGCTGGGGCCGGGCGTATGTTCGCCTGCTGACCTGGGGCGCGACCCCCGAGGAGGCCGCCTGTACCTATCCCGGCGACGAGCTCGTCCATGATCCCGACGGCGGCGCGACGATGGCCACGGCGCTTCCGGCGCCACCCGAGAGGATCTGGCCCTGGCTGGTGCAGATGGGGGGCGGCCGCGGGGGCTGGTACAGCCGGGACTGGCTGGACAACAGCGGGGAGCCGAGCGCGGACCGCATCGTGCCGGAGTGGCAGAGCCTGGAAGTGGGACGGCAGCTCAAGGGCCCGGCAAACGTATGGACAGTGGCGGTTGTGGAGCCGAACCGCACCCTGGTGTTGCAGTCGAGCTACGGGCTGCCCCCCGGCCATTCTTCCGATCCGCGGTCCGGTTCCCTGCCTCGGGCACACCTGGACGGCATCTGGGGCTTCCACCTGCGGCCGGCTCCCGGCGGCTGGACCCGCCTGGTGATCCGTACCCGGAGCCGGGGCCGCCCGCGGCTGGTCACCCGGCCGTTCGGCCTGCTGGTGGGGGAACCCGTGCACTTCATGATGCAGACCCGCCAGTTCCACAACCTGCGCACCCGGGTCGGCGCGCAGGTGTGACGCGGGCAGGGCAGCAGTGGATGCCCTGCGCTCGCGAAAGAAGAATCGGCGGGACCGGTGGCTCCGCTTGGGTGCGAGAACGCGCTGATGTGGTCGTCCGGGCGCGGCCGGTGCAGCTCCCGGCTTGGCCGGATCTGCCGCCGACCGGTGCCGGGGAATCTGCTGGTGCAGAACGATCACCCACACGCGCGGGCTAGGTTCCCGCCAGCTATGGGGTTTCCGCGCGCCGGGCGATCGCCCGCAGCTGCGCTACTCCGTAGGTGGCGTCGACCAGGCCCAGCGGCAGGGTGAGGAACCTGAAGGCGCGCGGGGAGTAGTTAGCGCGAGTGCGCACCAGCAGCCGCGTCCGCTGGCCGCCGAGCTCGTTCAGGACCAGGGCCCAGGTGAAGTCGACGTAGGTGCCGGCCTCGCGCAGCTGCTGCTCGGCCCGCTGCGGGGAAGCCGGATCGGTGATGTCGATCGGGCTGCCAAGCCGCGGATGGCGGATCGAGCGGTAGACCACGGCGTGGCCCGGGTCGACGCGCAGGACCCGGAAATAGGACGCGTAATTGGGCCCGTCGCAGATCAGGTCGCCGACTGCGACCTGCTGATAGTCCGGGAGCAGCCGGGCCGCGCTGGCGGGAAACCGGTGCCGGACGCCGAACACCCACCGGTTGGCGAACAGGTCCACCCACTGCGGGGTGTACCAGCCGCCACGCCCGTACCCCATCTGGGCCAGCCACGGCCACACCCGCTCCGGGGGCGCGTGCACGGTGACGCCGCGGGTCCACTCCACCATCGGATGCGCGATGAACTCATCCCCGGGCAAGGGCCCGAGCGCCTCCTGATCGGAGACGCCGGTGCGCACGCTGACCCGCCGTGCTACCCCGGCGAGCACCCAGCCCGCCACCGCCCAGCAGGCCGCAGCGGCTGCGGCTGCTGCCGGCGACCAAGTGGCCGGGCGCCTCCGTGGGGCGGGCAAGCGTGAACCCCTGCCAATCCTTTGCATCATGCGACCTATCCTCGCCGCACCCCGGAACGTCTCCCAGCTTCTGCCGACTGATCGCCGCTGTTTGGCGGCTGGCAGCTCGTTCGGCCCGTCAGTGGCCGGCCGCTGGGCTGCCTCCTGCGAGGTCAAGCCCGCCAGCGCCAGGTCTGGGGCCCCGATCATGGCACGCTGCCCCTATCCGCGCTGGTAGCGGCGGACCCTTCCGGAAGGCATCCATCCCAGCACCCCCTCACCTGGCGGGAACCTCAGGTGCCCGAACGCACCTCCGATGAGCGCATCGCTTCGGCGATGACCCGGGCGAAGTTGCCCGGCGCGTCGAATGGGACGGCGTGAGCGGTCCCGTCGATTTCGCGCACGCTTGCCGTTGGGATGGCCTGGGCCAGCGCGCGTGTGACCGAACGCATGTAGCTGCGGCTTCGCGAGCCATAAGTGCACACGACCGGGGCGGTGATCGTCGCCAGCTCCTGGGCGCGGGGGTGGCCGCCGAGGGTGGCTTGGAGGTCAGCAACGACCGATCTCCCGTTTTCCCTGGCAGTTTGCCGCCACTGTTGGGGGAAGGCGTCCCACGCGCTGCCACCGTCGCGATAGGCGTAGACCCAGCGCAGCAGCGTTTCGGCCGCCTCGCCGTAGCGGCCGCGCCATGCCAGCCACTGCATCCTGGCCAGCGTGCCAAGGCCCGACGCGCTGGCGTGCCGCAGCGCACGCCAGGGTGCTTCGTGCACGACGACCGCGCGGACCAGATCCGGCCGGCGGACCGCCAACTCCAGCGCGATAGCCGCCCCAGCGCTCGTCCCCACCGCCACCGCCGGCCCCGCCTCCAATGCCTCCAGGACCGCCGCGGCATCCCGCGCATGCGCGGAGGCCGAGCGGACAACCTCACCGCCCGACCGGGTGTAGCCGCGCCGGTCGTAGGCGATGACCCGGCCGGCTCCGGCCAGCTCGCCGGCCAGGGCCCCCCACGTCGAGGCGGTAGATCCGGCCGGGGGGATCAGCATGATCGGCGGACCCTCGCCCTGCTCCTCGTAGTAGAAGGTGTTTCCCAGGGCCTTGATGAATCCCATCGCCAGCCCCTCCCTGTCTCTCAGGTCCTGCTCAAGTGGCGGGCGCAAGCGCGGACCGGGCGAGGTCGTCGAGGGCCGCGTGGACGCCGTGGGCGAACAGTTCTACGTCCGGGCAGCTGTCCCGGTCGGCGGCTGCGGTGAGGTTGAGCTGGCCGGCGTACGACAGGGCGGCGACGACGAGTGTCAGGTTGCCCATGGCGGCGGCAGCAAGGGGAACACCTCCAGCAGCGGCGCGCCGGCGAGATACAGCGGTATCGGCGGACCCGGGACGTTGCTCACGACCAGATTCACTGACCGCTGCCGTGGAAACAGCCGGTACCAGATGCGCTGGCCGGCGACGAATCTGAAGATCCCGCTGCCCGCCTCGGGGCGTGCCTTGCCCTTCCGTGCGCCTGTCTCTGCGGCGATCAACTTGAGTCGGCGCACCGGGTCCGGCTCACTGACCGGCAGCGGCACCATCATCCACCCGGGCTTGTTGCCCTGCGCTTCCCCGGGCCGCTGTTCGTGGTGGGAGATCGTCACCATCGCGCGCTGGACGAGACCTTGGACATCCTCGCCGCGGCTAGCGAGCAGCTGGCGCAGGCCGCCGGCGACCGCGGCCAGTACCACGTCGTTGACCTTGGCGTGGTGAACGTGGGCGGCTCGTTTGGTGGGGTCGAGGCGGCCGCGGACGATGGCGAGCCGGCGCTCGGGGCCCACGGGGTGGTTGAGGCTGGTCCGTGGGGAAGGCTTCTCGGTGAGTACCTCCCGCCACGCCGGCAACGCGCGTCGTGCCAGGCTCAGCGTCCTGCGCGGATGGACAAGGCCCGACCACCCGCGCCCTAGTTCCCGCCGGCGGCGTCGCAGGTTGTCGCGCAGCAGTTCACCGGCGGACGGGGAGGGTGCCGGCGTCCACGGCGGTGCGACCTGGCCGGGCGCGTCGGCGGTCTGGTCGAGCAGCGCCCCAAAGGCGGCCATCGCGGCCGGACCGTCGGCGAGGACGTGATGCAGCTTCAAGAACGCGCCGACCCGCCGGTCTGGCAGGCCGGGGAGCAGCCACAGCTCCCACAGCGGGCGGGCGGGATCCAACGGTCGCCGGGCCAGCTGCTGGCATGTCTGCAGCAGCTGGCCCTGGTCGCCCGGCGCGGCAAGCGGGTGGACTCGGATGTGGCCGGCGAGATCGAACGAAGGAGCGTCGATCCACAGCGGCCAGCCCAGCCCGAGGCGAGGCCGGTGCAGCAGCTGCCGGAAGCGAGGCACCAAGTGCAGTCTCTGCTCGAGGTGTCGCCGGACCGCGCCGGCACGGACGCGACCCTCGTCGTCGAGCAGGCTGGTGCCATCGAGGATGGCGAGCCCGCCGATGTCGGTGGACCAGCCGTAGTCGTCCCACAGCAGCAGGAACAGGTCCGAAGCAGTCAGCCGTTCCAGCACGCGGGTGCCGCCCATGACGTCACGCCCGTTTCCTCGTCGCCTAGACAGCCGCCGCGATTTGCAGGCCCTGGAGGAACGAGTACACAGCGACTCCCCCCGGCGTGCTTGTCGGACAGTTCCCGGAGCTCCTGGGAAACCTCGCCGAAGACGGTCATGCGGTGGCCGTATGCGTACTTGCCGAACAGGATCGCCCGCGCGTCCATGACGTGTGTGTTGTGCTCGATCAGACCTTGTCCGCTCAGGTACGCCTCGTGGACCTCGCACTCGGTTCCGTCCTCGTTGATGAACCAGTCGCAACGCAGCGTGTGCGTGTCTTTCTCTCGGGTCACCCGGACGATCGCGGCCGCTTGGGCCTTGAAACCCTCAAGTTGGCCCGGGCGCACCTTGGCGCGAGCGATGACTTCCAAGTAGGCCATGACTTCCTCCTCTCGCCGGGTGACCCGACGTCCGCCCGGCACGCGTCAGCGGTCAGACGGTCTTGGTAACGTGCCCCTGTAGATCACCCGCATGATCTTGTGACCGGAATCGGCGGTCGGTTCGAACATGAGCGGGCAGCTGCCGTCGATCACGGTGATGCCGTGCTCACGCCCGTAGGCAGTGGCCGTGTCACTGACGCTGCCGACGCCGTACGACCGGTGCATCCACACGTGCGTGATGCCGAGTTCGGCGCACTCGTGCATGGTGTCCTCGGCCCTGTGGGGCGCGGTGGCGATCACCACAGCGTCGACGCCTCCGGGGATGCTCTTGAGGTCGTGGTAGCTGTGCGCGCCCTCGACCTCGTCGGCGTTGGGGTTGACCGCGAACACCTCGTAACCGCGATCGCGCAGACGCTTGAAGACGGTGTTGGCTCCGTGGTCCTTGGCCTTCCGAGACACGCCGGTAACCGCGATCTGCTTGTAGGCCAGGAACTCGGAAGCTGCTTCCTGCATCGTCAGCATCGTCGACCTCCCGCCAGATTTCCACGTTCAACCCGGTTAGCCGCGGACATAAGAGACCTTGGTCCCCAGCGCCACGGCACTACGTCCCCGATGCGCTGCGCTGGCGCGTGAGCTGGGTTCCCGGCCTCGCCGACTGCTGTCGGCCTGCCGGTGGGCTCTCCCATCGGCAGAGGGTCCTTTGACACGTGGGCCGCGGTCTTTCGGCCCTGATAGGCAGGATCGGCGAGAAGGAAAGCTCGACTGT
This sequence comes from Streptosporangiaceae bacterium, assembly GCA_036824445.1. GTDB lineage: Bacteria > Actinomycetota > Actinomycetes > Streptosporangiales > Streptosporangiaceae > UBA9676. The sequence goes on from DAITAE010000280.1 coordinate 5,297, forward strand.
GGGTCTTGATCCGATCAGGTGGTGAGGACCATGGGAGCCGACAGGGTCGCGAGCGCCGCGGCCTTCGCCGGGTTGGGTGGGATGGCGCTGATCACTCCCGTCGATCTCCGCGGAAGCGTTCGTTGTCACGGCCTGGAACGCGGCGTTCGCCGGTCGCAGCGGAGTTTCTCGAATCAGCCCACGGCAAGGATGTGAGACGACATGACGCTCCGGCCATGGGAGAAGTGGTGGCGGGTGGGTGGCGTGGCTGGGATCACTTGCGTCGTCCTTTCTCTTGTTCCCCTCGTTCTCGGCGCGGACGAGCCGCGGTTTACCGACTCGGGCAACGACATCATGGCTTGGTATGTCCACAACGGAGACCGCTGGCTGGCGGGAATCTTCGTGCTTGGCATCGCCTACGCGGTTTTCTTCCTCCCTTTCCTGTCTGCATTGACGGGTGTGCTGGCGAACGCGGAGGGTCAGCCTGCGATGTGGTCACGGGTCGCAGCCTGGGGCGGCCTGCTGTTTGCCGCTGTGGTGGTTGCTGGGCTCGGTGGCGAGGGGATCGTGTCCTTCCTGGCGAAGGACGCCGGTCAAGACGTGGCCCGTGCGGGCATGGCATTTGCTTTCTTCCTCTACTCGCTCGCCGGCTTGTTCGTGGCGGTCTTCGTCTTGTCTGCCTCGCTGGTCATCCTCCAGAAAGGCATCTTCTGGTCGTGGCTGGGCCGGTACGGGCTGGTGGTGGCAGCGGTGAACGTCATCGGCGCGGCCGCCATCTTCGATACCCCAGATGGCCCCTTGGGGGTGCTCCGCACCCGCGTCGCTCCGCCCGCCCTGGCTCTGTGGATCGTTGCCGCGGCCGTGGCGGTGCTACGTATCACAAGGCGCCGCGGGTCGGTGTATTGACCCCAGCACCGTCCCAAGTGGCTCCGCCAGCCTGACCCCCAGTTTGTCCGTCCGCCAGCAGGTCACCGAGCGTGGTGATGCTGCGCGAGGCCCATGCAGATGTGGCCTGTCCGGCCGGTCAAGTGCCAGACTGGGTTGCCGCGGGTGCGAGTGCGATGCGTCCCGGCAGTGGCCCGCGCACTGTGCGACCGGTAAACGATCAGGGTGCCCGCCGTGGATGGCGCACTTGGTATCCCCGGGT
>DAITAE010000791.1:0-1885 GCA_036824445.1 Streptosporangiaceae bacterium
AGTACCGGCCGCGGAGCCCGTGGACAGGCCAATGACGGCAGCCAGGTCTCCGGGGGACGCGCCACCCGGCGGCACGGACCGCCCGGCCTCGCTGCCGGATGCCGGACCGCTGCTGGATGAGGCCTTCGGTGGTGAGCCAGGCTGAGCCACGGGAACCGCGGCCCGCCAGCAAGCACCTCGGTTACCCCAGCCCCGCGACTACCCCAGCCCCGCGACCATGGGTGCCCACTAGGTCCACGGGCCTTGCCACCCGGCCCTGAGGCGAAAGTGAGGACCACCGCGGCGGCCATGACCACTCGATGGTACCCAGGTGTGATCGCCCTTGCAGCCTGGCAAGCCCAGCGGTCCCCTGCCGGTAGCAAGATCGTCAAGGGCAGCGGTTGTGCGGCTGAGGTGGGCAAACCTGGGATGATGGGTGTGGTCTTGGGAGGGGTTGAGCGCTGGGCTGGCTGAGCCATTCGACGACTTGTGCAGAGAGGGCGCTGGCAGCCTTCGGCGTGCCCCTGGTCATCCTCGGCCGGGGGATTCCCGAGCGGGCCATGGTCGTTAGCCAGGTTCGCCACCCTCTGACAGGTCCACCGGAACGCGTCGAACTGGCCGCTGAGTGACGCCTCCCGGGTCCGGCGCTAGGTCAAACGCAGCCTCGACCGGGGCGGCAAGCGCGCCAGGGGCGGCTATGCGGGTGGGTACGTGCCACTAGGCCAGCGGGTCGAGGGCAGGGAGTTCGTCCCTGATGCCGCCGAGCAGGCGGCCATCGAGCGCATCCGTGCCCTGCACGCCCAGGGCCGCTCCCTATGCGAGATCATCGCCGTCCTGGACGTTGAGGGTCACCGCACCAAGCAGCCCTGGGGTTCCCGTGCATCTCGCGGACCAGCGCACGAGCTTGCTCGTTGTCTCTGGTCTTGCGCCGGGTCTCCCCCGCCGCGCGTGGTCTCGTTAGCGAATCCGTTAGCAGGTCCGCCGACAGGCGCAGAGCGCTTCACCAGCTTGCGTAGGGTGGCTCGCGCCGTTCGACGTGGTTGTCGTAGTCGCGGTGTCGCGGCGCCGGTGCGCTTGCGCTGGGCCACCGCGGCCGCCTGCTTGCCCAGCGCGCTGCGCGTCTTTTTGGGCATGTGCGCGATCGTCTGCTTGCGGGCGGCAGCCTGCTGCGTCTTGCCCGCGTTTTGCTTGGCTGCTTGGGTTTGCTTCGTCGTTGCCACCCGCGCCCACTACCCCGCCGCGGCGCCAGTTAACGGCCGCAGGGCGGGATCAGCCCGGGCGGGGCCGGTCACCCCGCGACAGCCTTTGAGAATAATATTCATGCCTAACGCGCGTGCCGGCCTGTGCCCTGGCGGCGTCTTACTCGCGCGGCCGCATATGGCCCGTCACCGGCCGCGGGCGATGACATGGTGCCGCCCTGTTCGCCGCCGAACTGCCGCTTCTCCACCTATCAGCCGGCAAAATGAGCCAGGCCCCCGGCACTGGATGAGCCCGGCAGTTTCCGGGTCGAGCGGGCCCGGGGGGCCCGGTCCTGGCTGTCGCACCCGGGCCCGCTTCACCGGCTCCTATTGTGAAATTCAGGTAGCACAACGCGCCGGGCGGATCACCCCGTAGGACGAGCCACTCCGGGTTGGCCGCCGCCGAGCACGCGCTGACCTGCCCGCTGGCCCTGAACGGACACGGTCTCCGAGGCCACCGCATCCGGCGCCGGGCGCGCGGTACCATCTCGCGTCTCACGCGCCGCTGGACGTGCCCGCCCTCACGTTGGCCCGATCTCTGGCCCACTAGTCGTGGCGAAGCCGGTCTTGGACCGTGTTGGGTTATGGCCGGCCTTTGAGCCTGACCTCGGAAACGCTTGCCTGGAAGGTGCCTGACGGGTCGGGGGGCAGGTCGGTGAACCAGATCA
>DAITAE010000281.1:0-6415 GCA_036824445.1 Streptosporangiaceae bacterium
GAGCCCCCTTACGGAATCGAACCGTAGACCTTCTCCTTACCATGGAGACGCTCTGCCGACTGAGCTAAGGGGGCACACGGCTGGCCTGCCTCGTCCGGGCGATCGGACCGTGCGATAACGGCCGGGTGGGCTCTCTCCCAGACTGGCACATCCGCGCGAGGCGAGCATACACGCCCACTGAGGCCGCGCCGAATCACCTGGCCCAGGCCACTGCCTGGTCAGGCCCCTGCCCATCGGTGCCAGCCGAACCGGGGAGTATCCAGAGAGCGGATGCCTCGGGCGGTCCCCGCAGGAACCTCGCGGCCACCGTCAGTGTCACCCGCGCCGGTGGCGCTCGAGTCGGCCGGGCAGCCTAGGAGTTCCCCGGGGTAACGGGCGACAGGGCTGTGAAGGCGGCCATCACCTGAGGCCACGCGGGCGAGAGCGGATCGATGAGATCGAGATGGCTTGCGCCCGGCACCTCCGTCACCGTGGTGTCGTCGCCGGCGCCACGGCCGATGGCGGCGTAGTCATGGCTCATCGCCGCCGGGACCACGTCATCCAGCGAGCCGTGCACCAGCCTGACCGGGCAGCCCAGTGGGAGCAGGACCGCCGGGTCCGCGTCCCGGTAGCGTTGCGGGAATTGGCCGGGGCCGCCGCCCATGAGGGCGGCCGCCGCGCCATCACCCAGCCCCTGGTCATAGCAGTCGGCCAGGCCGCTCACCCCGGCGAGTACCACTACTCCCCCGGCCATCGGCGCGGAGCGCCAGGCGGAATCCGGTCCCAGTCGGTGGCGGCCCGCCGCCCACAATGCCAGGTGGCCGCCGGCCGAATGCCCGGCCAGCAGCGCCGGTCCATCGGCGACCGCATCCGGGCCCGCCGCCTCCCTGACCAGGGCCGGTGACCGGTCCACCCCGGCTGCCACATCCTCGAAGGTCCCCGGCCAGCCACCACCCGGCTGCCCGGTGCGCCGGAACTCAGGCACGCACACGGCGTAACCGGCTGTCGCCAGCGCAGTGGCCATAGGCCCGGTGTGCGCACGGTCATATCTCGCCCGCCAGAAGCCGCCGTGGAGGAATATCACCAGTGGGGCTGGCGGCGCCATGGCCCCTGGCCGCCTCGGCGGGAGCCGAACGTCCGCGATGTGCTCAGGGCCGGCGCCATACCTGATCACCAGATCCGGGGGCGGCGCCGGGCGGGTGAGAACATCGTCCGGCGGCGTCCACGCGGCACCCTCCATCGTTCCTCCGTACTCCGGGCTGACCTGTCGTAGCAGACTGTTTTCTATGCCTTTGGGCCATGCCGGCCCGCAGGCAACTCGACAAGGTGTCGAATGAGGGTAGCGGGGAATGCTTGACCCCACGGTGACAGGCGCATCATGGCAACGAACGCGACCCGGACGGGGATGACCACGGTGGCGAGGGCGTATCCATGAGCAGACGACACGCCATGACCCGTGCGTTTGGCGTTATTTCCGGACTTTTCATCATTCCTGCCGGCCTGGCGGGGGCTTTCCTGATAGGCACCGCCAGCCCCGCTCCCGCGGCAACGGCGAGCTCGTGCAAGGCTCAGCTCACGGCGCTGGCCACGAGCACGGCCAGCCCGGCACCCAGTTCCAGCGCGGCCACGACGCCGGCCACCTCACCCGCCACGACGCCGGCTACCACGCCGGCCAGCACAGCGCCCTCATCCGCATCCGCCAGCCCGAGCCCGAGCTCATCCACGACCGCGTCGGCCAGCCCGTCGCCCTCGGCGACCACTAGCCCGTCACCGTCGCCGAGCACCAGCCGGAGCCCCAGCCCCAGCCCATCCGGCTCGTCACCGTCTCCCTCGCCCAAGCTGTGCATAACCGTCCAGGCCGTGACGGGCAGCGTGCGGGCGGGCAAGCAAGCGCGCTATGCGATCTGGGTCTGGCTGGCCGGCCACGGGAAGGGCACCGCAAAGGTCACCATCGCAGCGAAACCGGCCACGCCGGCACCGAGTTTCACCGTTTGCACGCCACCCGGGGGGAAGGCGTGCTCGGTTGCACTGACCTCCCAGCCCGTCCAGCTGCGGGCTGCGGTCGCGGTGCCGAAGAAGGCCGCGGGCACCCGCGTCACCCTTACGGCGACGGGAACCTCGCCGCAAGCGAAGGCTTCCGCATCCGGGTCAGCCAGCGTGCGCGTCAAAGTGGACCCAACGCCGTCGGCTACCTCGAGCGGGACGAGCAGCTCGGTCGGCACGGGCGTGTTGCTGCAACCCTCGAATCTGCCGCCAGGAGAGTTCTCGGCGGCCGGGCTGCCGGCCCTGCCAAGCCCTGTCGATGACCCCAGCCTGGCCTTCCCGCAGGTCACACCCTCCCCGACACCATCGCCGTCCCCCGCGCAGGTCCCCATCCGGGTCGCAGACGTGTCGACATCCTTCCCCCTCGACACGCGCCTCGTCGGCGGGCAGATCATCGGCCTGGCGGTGCTGGCCGCGGCCGTCACCATCGCCGTCGCTCGCCTCTCGCTTCGCAAGCCACGGCCACAGCACAGCCGGGACCCCGACTGACGAGAGGCTATGTGGCCGGGTGCTCGACGCTGGGCCGGATCGTGCGCATTTGCGCTCCCAGCTGCACTGCGTCCATCGTGGGCGAGGCCACGAGCCCGAAGGTGTCGCTGTCCGCCCAGGTGCACAGCGCCACCTTTCCGGCGACGTTCGCCCGGGCGCTGACGCACGCCGCCCGACCGCCCATCCTGCCCGCGCCGGTGCTGCGCGCCCCCTTGAACTGCTCGGTGAAGCTGGTGATGAAGCCGCTGGGTGAGACTCCCGACAGGTGGCCACCGATGAAGAGGATCACCTGCGGGCTGGTGCCACTCGCCTTGGCCGAATCGTTTTCATAGACCGCATAGACCACGTCGCTGGCCTGGCCGGAGCTCTTGGCGACAACCTGCTGCTGCAAGTCCCTGGCGTGCATCTGCTGCTCAAGCTGGGGTTTGCGGACCCATGCGCCGAGTTTTGATGGCGTAACGAGGGCATGCGCCGGGCCACTGCTGTCCAGCAGTAGCGCACCAGCCGCCACAGCGGCCACGACCACGGCCAGCGCAGCCGCACCGGCCCACAACCAAACCCGGGACCGCCTCGGACGCTTCCCCTCACGCCGGCCGGAAGACTCGCGGCGACTGTCTTGCCCACCGGAACCAGCCGTTACCGGCCGCCGGCCCGGCCGCGCTGGGCGGCGGGCCCCGCCGACGGTTTCTTCGGTGCCGCCTGGCGGGAACCCGCGTACGCCGCCGGGCCGAACCGGCTGACCCGCGCCGGGCCGGTCGTAGCCCGCTGCTCCAGGCGGCCTGCCCGGGGCCGGCGCTCCGTCCCGGTAGGCTTCACGGCCCTGGTAGCCGTCGCGGCTGGGCTCCCGGTCCCGGCCGGACCCGCGGCCGGGGCCCCGGTGTCCGGGCCCCCTGCCTCCGGGCCCTCTGCCGCCTCCAGGGCCGCTGACGCCGGGACCACCGCCTGCGGGGGCACTGGTACCGGGACCACCGACACCCGGGGTACTGACACCCCGGCTACTGGCAGCGGGCCTGCCGAAGTCGGGACCAATCTGACCTGGCCGCGGGTAGGCCTGCCCACCACGCGTGGCGCTGGGCGGGGGCGCCGGGAGAGGGTTCCGGGCCGGGGCCGGGCCGGTGCCGAAGCGGGCACCACCGCCCGGGTCGGTGTGCGGCCCGCTTCCGGGACGCGACCGTGGATCGGCGGGGGCATGCCGCGGGCCCGACCACGGCCGCGGGCCGAATTGCGGGCCGGGGGCGCCGTCCGGCGGCCCGTGCCGTGGCGGATCGGTCATCGGGCCGGGCTGGGACGCATGCCGTGGGCCCGTCCTCATCCCCGGCGCGGGGCCCAGTCGCGGGTCCGTCCCGGGCCGCGGTCGCGGGCCGGAGCTGTGCCCCAGCGACGGATCAGTGCGGGCGTCGGCGCGCGGCCCCGGCCGCGGATCCGTGCGGGGAGCGGCGTGTAGCCCTGTCCGCGGACCAGGTCGCGGCCGGGGATCGGTCGGCTGACCTGCCCGCGGCGCAACCCTCGGGTCGCCGAGAGGACCGGACCGCGTGCCCAGCCGGGGATCCGTGCCAGGATCGACGGTCGGCCCCGGCCGCGGATCACGCGAGCGCTGCCGGGGATCGGTCGGCGCATCGGCCCACAGCGCCGCCGCCCGCGGATCACCACGGGGGTCGGCATGCATCCCCCGTTCGCGGTCTCCGTGGGGATCATGCGATCGCGGGCGGGGATCGGTCGGCGCATCGGCCCGCTGTGGCGCCCGTGGATCGCCGCGAGGATCGGAACGCATCCCCAGCCGCGGGTCCGTGCCAAGATCGGCGCGCATCCCCCGCCGCGGGTCCGTGCCAGGGTCCGCGCGCGGCCCCAGCCGCGGATCACGCGAGCGTAGCCGCGGATCAGTCGGCGCATCGGCCCGCAGCGCCACGCGCGGATCACCGCGGGGATCGGCATACATCCCCAGCCGCGGGTCGCTGCGGGGATCACGCGATCGCGGCCCGGGGTCGGTCAGCGGGTCAGGCGGACGGACGGTCCGAGGATCGGCAGCTGGGCCCCCGATGTCGGCGGGACCTGTGTCGGTCCTCCGATGGCGCGGGTTCGTGCCCCGATGGCCGGAGGACGTGCGCCGCCCTGCGGGCTCCTGCGGACCTCCGTCTCTCATGCTTCCCCTCTTCGTCCGGCAGCGCGAAACCCCGTGGTCCGGCAGAGCGAGATCACTACATCATGGGGCATCGGCTGGAGACGCCGCTACCTGGTCGGCGATGGTCGCAGCATCCGCCCTGGTAGTGGCCCGGCTGTGCCCGGACCAGTCCGCGACATGCCCTAGCCTCTGCGTGAGAGGACCGGCGCCTTGCGCCGGCCGTTCCAGCCGCACCGTAAGAAAGTCGATGCCGCAGCGCCCTGGTCAGTCGCAACGCCCTGGTCAGCGGCGCGATTCGCAGCGGAAGCTCGCCGAGATCCGGCTGCAGCAGCGTGCTCGGCAGACGCGGTTGCGGGTCCTCGCCGGTGGGGCCGCGCTGGCGGCCATCGCGGTCGTGGTGCTGGCCGTGGTCGCCTTCACGGGCGGGCAAACGACGGCGCAACGGATCCGCGGCATGGCCACCGGGGCAACCGTCGACGGCATCGCGTGCCAGGCCAGCGAGCAGGTCGACTATCACATTCATTCGCACCTCGCGATCTATGCCTCCGGGGCCCGCCAGGCGGTCCCGGCCGGGATCGGGATCCCGGGGCCGCAGCAGGTGGTGGGCAGCTTCGTCGAAGGCGGCAAGTGCCTGTACTGGCTGCACACCCATGACGCCACGGGTGTCATCCATGTCGAATCGCCGGTCCGGCGCGTCTACACGCTCGGGCAGTTCTTCGACATATGGGGGCAGCCGCTGAGCACCACCCAGGTTGGCCGCGCCACCGGGAACGTGACGGCCTTCCTCAATGGCAAGCGGTTCTCCGGCGACCCGCGCTCGATCAAACTCACCCCGCACGCGCTCATCCAGCTCGACGTCGGCAAGGTCGTTCCCCCGCAGCCGTTCACATTCCCGGCCGGCCTCTGATCCGCCCCCGGTCCGTCCAGGCCGATCCGGCCCGCCTATCCCTTGACGTCCGTCACCAGGTGTCTAGCATGAGCAGTATCCTGCCGACGGTATACAATGTGGGGAAGTGGACCGCGTGTACCACGAGCTCACGGTCTGGTCCCGCGGGATCATCATGGACAAGGAGGCGCGCGACGTCTCCTCGTGTATCGCGGCTGCCGCGCGCGCGCTCGGCTATCACGCCGACAACGTCAGCGACTATGTTGACGACCCCGACCGCACGAACTGCCTCGTCCGCCGGTACGCGCGGTTTGGTGACTCACCGATCGTGGACCGCTTCGTCTATGAGAACCCGCACCCGGACTGGGTGGTCCTGGTCGAAGAGACGATCATCAAGGCGGTCAACTTCCTGCGCGGGACTCCCGACCGTGGCGGCGTGGTGGTCGTCAACTCGGTGCGCGACCCCCACTACCTGCTCAGATTCCTGCCCGACGAGATGCAGTCCAAGATCGCCAAGTTCGTGGTCGTGGACGCGGTCGGGCTGGCCGAGCAGCGGGGCCGGAGCCCGTGGATGTTCGTTCGCAACCTGTCCGAGCTGGCGCTGGACCGGATGTCCACCGAAGGCGCGGAGGAACGGCTCGCTATCGGGATGGGCATCGCCGCCCCGCTCATCGGCGCGCTGACCGCCGCGACCGGTGTCCTCCCCGTGGAAGCGGTCGCCGATCAGGTGGCCGACAGCGACGCCATGCTGCGCGGTGCCGCCAGGCACATAGTCGTGGACTTCACCGCGGCGGACGGCCCGGTGACCCGCGCCGCTGACGGCACCGTGACCCGCGCGGCGGACGGGCCCGCGACCGGCGCGGCGGACGAGCAGGCTCCCGCCACACACACCGGCTGAC
>DAITAE010000792.1:0-1884 GCA_036824445.1 Streptosporangiaceae bacterium
CATATGAGCGTGGCCGTGATTGGGCCAGGGTCTTGAGCAGATCCGCGCGGGAAGCGGTAAGCGTCAGACCAGATGCGCTGTCGTAGTGATCGGCCACCAGCGCGGGCGATCTTCAGTACCTGGGCAATGGAACGTCGTAGCGGCGTCCTCATTGCTGTGGTCTCCTTCTTGCCACCTGCTGCTCATGAGGCGCTCTCCCGGGTGCCTGCCAGGGGGAAGCGCCCGCAAGCATTTCGGAACGCTAGCGCCGTCTGACGCCGCTAGGCGTCCCGGACAGATTGGTAGGTGAGGTAGGCGATGCCGCCCTCGAGGGTCTGGGTGTCGAGGAGGCGCATGGGTTTCTGATCGCTGGTCTCGGCGAACAGGCGCTCGCCGACCCCGAGGGCGACCGGGAAGATCTTCAGCCGCAGCTCGTCGACCAGGTCGTGCTCGATCAGCGTGCGTACGAGCTGAAAGCTGCCGGCGATGACGATGTCCCCGTCTATGTGCTGCTTCAGCGTCGAGACCTCGTTAAGCACGTCGCCCTTGAGGACTGTCGAGTTGTTCCAGGCGGGATTGGCGAGGGTCGCGGACACGACGTACTTGGGCAGGCTGTTCAGCCTGTCCGCCAGCTCGCCGCTGCGAGATGGCCACCGCGCGGCGAGCCACTCGTAGCTTCGCCGGCCCAGCAGGAGGGCCCCGGCGGCCAGCGCCTCGTCGAGCGCGAGCTTGGCAAGCTGCGGGCTATTTCCGATCAGGCCGACCCAGCCGCGGGCCCTGAAGCCTTCGTCACCGGCCAGGTCTCGGATGACTCCGTCGAGAGTGACGTTCTCGCTCACGACGATCTTTCCCATTTCGGTTCGGCGCCTCGCTGGAGCAGCGGGAACCAGACGCTGGCGGCGCGCCCTGCGAGCCCGCCGTGCCTCGCGGAGCAGCCGGTCTCGTTCGCCGGCCCGCCGGGCGTCATCCTGGATGGCTTTCATGAGGTATTCGTGGATGGTCATGGTCTGCTCCTCCTTCTGATTGGTGTTGTCAGCTATCGCCGCCGCAGGCGGCGTGGGTGGTAAGAATCGGTGCGCTGTTCGCTCATTTCGTTCCTGACCTGATCACCACGTCTCCTGCGGCAGCGGCATCGGCCGCCGGGTCCGGCTCTGGCAGCTCGTGCGCTGGCTTCCGCGGTCGGCCGGGGAGCAGGAACGGGGCACGATCCGGCGCTCGGATCGTTCGGGCGGTCGGTGATGCATACACCGCGGCGCCGGGAAACTGGGCGCCCGCGAGCCGCCCAGTTCGCCCCCCGGGCGGTGTATATACCGGGTGGAAGCGCCAGGTGATGCGGAAGGAAGGCGCGCAGGATGGTGACAGCCGATCTGCTCTCACGGGCACGGGCCGGAGATGGCGAGGCGTTCCGGGAGCTGACCGGGCCGCACCGGCGGGAGCTGCAGGTGCACTGCTACCGGATGCTCGGATCCTTCGCCGACGCCGAGGACGCCGTCCAGGAGACGATGCTGGCCGCCTGGCAAGGCATCGGCGGGTTCACTGAGGAACGCGCCTCGCTGCGCACCTGGCTGTACAAGATCGCCACCAACCGGTGCCTCAACGCGCGCCGCGCAGCGAGCCGGCGCCCGGCCAGGGCGTGGGACGTGTCTCAGTTCGAACCGCCCGTGCCGACCCCGCGCGACGAGCCCGCCTGGCTGCAGCCGTTTCCTGACGCCCTCCTCGAGGGCGCCGCCGGCCGGCCGCCCGGGCCGGAGGCCCGCTACGAGCAGACCGAAGCCATCTCGCTGGCCTTCGTGACCGCCCTGCAGCTGCTGCCGCCACGCCAGGTCGCCGTCCTCATCTTGCGCGACGTCCTCGGATTCCACGCCAGCGAGGTGGCCGGCATGCTGGAGGTGACCGTCCAATCGG
>DAITAE010000793.1:0-1884 GCA_036824445.1 Streptosporangiaceae bacterium
GGCCGGCGAGCTCACCCCGGTCATCGACAAGACCTACCTGCTGCGCCAGGCGCCCGAAGCCATGCGTGACCTCGAGGCAGGACACGCCCAGGGAAAGCTCGTCATCACAGTGACAGACGCCGGATGAGAGGAGCGCGCGAGGGCCTGAAACCGCCATGACCGCTCGGGATTTGCCGTGCTGGCCGCCGGAGCTGCTGTGGCACCGCTGGGGGAAGTCATGACACAGTCACTCAAAACCCACGCTGGGCCACACGTGGTGGCCGTGAGGCCGGGCGGCCGGTTTCTGCCGTCGGCCCGGTACCGGCATCCGGGCGACATGATTCGTCTGATCATCGCTGGGCTGGTGCTCGCCGGAGCGCTGACGGTAACCGTCATCACGCATGCCACTTATGCGGGTGCCAGCGCTGCTGCCGTGACTGCTGTTGCGCCTTCCACCGTGGCGGGCCGGGTGCTGGCCGGGCTCGTGCAGTTGCTCTTCGTCGCCGGGGCCGTCACCGCGATAGTCGTCACGTTGCGTTACCGCCGGTTCCGGCTGCTGGCCAGCCTGGCGGGCGTCGCGGTATTGGCAGGCGCCGCGCTGGCCGGGATCGTTCAGCTGGCGGGCGGGGAGCGTCCACGTGCTCTGGCCGCCGGTGCCGGTCAATGGTCGTGGCTTACCGGCGCGCCGCTGGTAGGCCCCGCGCTTCTTGCCGCTGCCGTGGCCGGCGCGGTCGCCGCCGCGCCGTGGCTCAGCCGTCCGTGGCGGCGCACCGCCTGGGCCGCACTGTGGCTGGCCGCCGTGGCGCGGCTGATCACCGGCACGGCCTCGCCGATGGAAGTGGTTCTGGCGTTCGCCGCCGGGGTGACGGTCGGCGCCGGTGTGCTCGTCCTGTTCGGCGTGCCCGACCGGCGCATCGGCCCCGGCGCGATCGCGGCGGCCCTTGCGTCGGCGGGCCTGCCGGTCGCCCGCGTGGAGCCGGCCGCCGTCGAGGCGAAGGGCTCGCGGCCTTTCACCGCGGCGGCCGAAGACGGGGAGCCGTTGTTCATCAAGGTCCTCGGAGCGGATCAGCGGGACGCCGACCTGCTGTACCGCGCCTACCGGTTCATCCGGCTGCGCGACATCGGCGACACGCGCCCCGCCGCATCCCTCATTCAGGCCGTCGAGCACCAAGCGCTTGCCGCGGTCATGGCCGAGCGGGCCGGGGTGGCGGTGCCCGCCGTCCGCCAGGTGATCAAGACCGCCGATGGATCCGCGCTGCTGGCAATGGAACGCGTGGACGGCAGCTCCCTCGACCGGATCCCCGAGCAAGACTTTAGCGAAACGATGCTCCGGGAGCTGTGGAAGCAGGTGGATGGGCTGCACCGGGCGAATATCGCGCACCGCTCGCTGCGGGCGGCCAACATCGTGGTTGACCGTGCTTGCCGGCCCTGGATCGTCGACTTCAGCTTCTCCGAACTGGGCGCCACGCAGCGCCAGATGGCGCTCGACGTCGCCGAGCTGCTGGCCTCGCTGGCCGCCCTGATCGGGCCCGGCAGAGCGGTCGGCAGCGCCGTCGCGGTCATCGGCCCAGACGGTGTCGGAGCCGCGGTGCCGTTGCTGCAGCCACTCGCTCTGTCCGCCGGCACCCGGCGCGCGATCGCCCGCTATGACGGCCTCCTGACCAGGACCCGGGCGGCTGCGGCCGCGGCGAGTGGCCGGAAAGACCAGGAACTGGCCCGGATCCAGCGCGTCCGCCTAAGAACGCTGCTGGCGATCGCCGCTGTCGCGGGCGCGTTCTACTACCTGCTCCCTCAGCTGGCGCAGGTGGGAAGCAGCTGGCAAGCCGTCCAGTCCGCCGACTGGGCATGGCTGCCCCTGGTCATCGTCTTGTCGGCCACGACCTACCTGGCCAGTGCTATCGGGCT
>DAITAE010000282.1:0-2093 GCA_036824445.1 Streptosporangiaceae bacterium
GCCCGCGGCGCCGAGACCACCGACCTGGTGGTGCTGGTGGTGGCGGCGGACGACGGCGTCAAGCCGCAGACCACGGAGGCGCTCAACCATGCCCAGGCGGCACGGGTGCCGATCGTGGTAGCGGTCAACAAGATCGACAAAGAGGGAGCGGACCCGGCCCGGGTGCGTTCCCAGCTGACCGAGTACGGCCTGGTGGCCGAGGAGTTCGGCGGCACGACGCTGTTCGTGGACGTCTCGGCCAGGGAAGGCACCGGTATCGAGGCCCTGCTGGAGGCGATCATCCTGACCGCCGACGCGGAGCTGGACCTGCGGGCCAATCCCGACCAGGATGCGCAGGGCGTCGCGATCGAGGCGCACCTTGACAAGGGCCGTGGCCCGGTGGCGACCGTGCTGGTGCAGCGCGGCACGCTCCGCGTCGGCGACTCGATCGTGGCCGGCGAGGCGTTCGGCCGGGTCAGGGCGCTGCAGGACGAGAACGGCGAACCGGTGCCGGACGCGCCACCGTCGCGGCCGGCGCAGGTACTCGGGCTCACCGCGGTGCCCGGTGCCGGCGACAGCTTCCTGGTCGTCACCGATGACCGGGTGGCGCGGCAGATCGCCGAGCGCCGGGAGGCCCGCGAGCGCAGCGCGCTGTTCGCCCAGCGCCGGCCGAGGGTGACCCTGGAGGACCTGGAGTCCGCGCTGAAGTCCGGTGAGCGCGAGGAACTGCTGCTCATCATCAAGGGTGACGTGTCCGGGTCCGTCGAGGCCCTGGAGGACGCGCTGCTCAAGATCGATGTGGGCGAGGACGTGGCGCTGCGGGTCATCGGCCGCGGCGTCGGCGCGATCACGCAGGACGACGTCAACCTGGCCATCGCGTCGGACGCCGTCATCGTCGGCTTCAACGTGCGGCCGGCCGGGCGGGCCGGGGAACTGGCCCAGCGCGAGGGCGTGGAGATCCGCTACTACTCGGTCATCTACCAGGCGATCGACGAGATCGAGGCGGCGCTCAAGGGCATGCTCAAGCCCGAGTTCGAGGAGGCGCGGCTCGGCACGGCGGAGATCCGGGAAGTCTTCCGGGTGCCGCGCGTCGGCAACGTGGCCGGCTGCATCGTCCGGTCCGGCACCATCACCCGGGGCAGCAAGGCGCGCCTGATCCGCGACGGTGTCGTGGTGTCGGAGAACCTCACCGTGGACTCGCTGCGCCGGTTCAAGGACGACGTGACCGAGGTCCGGGAGGGCTTCGAGTGCGGCATCGGCATCGGGTACAGCGACATCAACGTCGAGGACGTGATCGAGACCTACGAGATGCGGGAGAAGCCGCGGGCCTGACCGGCGCGGGTGACGGTCCGGGCAGGCCGCGGTGTACGTGGGTGCGCTGACGCTGGACATCCTGCTCGGTGACGTGCGGTCGCTGAAGCAGAAGCGTTCGGCGGTCGCCTCGATCATCGCCGAAGTGCGCCGCCGGCAGCCCGGCGTGGCGGTGGCCGAGACCGGCAGGGCGGACCGTTACCGCCGGACGGAGATCGGGGTGGCCGTGGTGTCGTCGACGGCGGCACATGCCGCCGAGGTGCTCCAGGCCTGTGAGCGCGTCGTTGCCGCCCGGCCCGAGATCGCATTGCTGTCGGCACGGCACCGGCTGGTCAGCGAGGAGGAGTGAGAGGCCATGGACGCAGCGCGGGCACGCAAGCTCGCAGACCGGATCGCCCGGATCGTGGCCGAGATGCTGGAGCGGCGGGTCAAGGACCCTCGGCTCGGCTTCGTGACGGTCACCGAGGCGCGGATCACCAACGACCTGCGGGAGGCGACCGTCTACTACACGGTCTACGGCACGGCGGAGGAGCAGGCCGGCACCGCCGCGGCGCTCGCCAGCGCCACCGGGCTGATCCGCTCCGAAGTGGGCCGGCAGACCGGGCTGCGGCACACCCCCTCGCTGTCCTTCGTACGAGACACCCTGCCCGAAGGCGCACAGCACATGGAGGACCTGGTGGCGCGCGCCCGGGCGGCTGACGCCGCGCTGGCCGCCGCCAGGGAGGGTGCCCAGCCCGCCGGCGACCCCGACCCCTACCGCCCGGCACCGAGCACCGTCAGCGACGACGGCGACGCGGAACGGG
>DAITAE010000282.1:2193-6400 GCA_036824445.1 Streptosporangiaceae bacterium
CGGGGCACGGCCGGTGGCCCGGGCCGGTGACCGCGGCCAGCGGGCTGGTCGTCGTCGACAAGCCCTCCGGGTGGACCTCGCACGACGTGGTGGCCCGGATCCGCCGCCTGGCCGGCACGCGCCGTGTGGGGCACGCCGGGACGCTCGACCCGATGGCGACCGGAGTGCTGGTGGTCGGCATCGAGAAGGCGACCCGCCTGCTCGGTCACCTGACACTCACCGAGAAGGAGTACCTGGCCACGATCCGGCTGGGGCAGGCCACCGACACCGGCGACGCAGACGGGACCGTGGTGTCGGCCTCGCCCGCGGCCGCGCTGACGCTGGCCCAGGTCCGCGCGGCCGCGGCGCCGCTCACGGGGGAGATCCAGCAGGTCCCGCCCACCGTCAGCGCCGTCAAGGTGCGCGGCAGGCGCGCCTACCAGCTGGCCCGCGAGGGGAGGGCCCCGGTGCTGGACGCGCGGCCCGTCACCGTGCACGAGTTCACCATCAGCGACCCCCGGCCGGCCGGGGCGGACGGCTGCCTGCTTGACGTGACGGCGGTGGTGCGCTGTTCCAGCGGGACGTACGTCCGCGCACTCGCCCGCGATCTCGGTGAGTCGCTCGGGGTAGGCGGGCACCTCACGATGCTCCGGCGCACCCGGGTCGGCCCGTACCGCCTCAGCGACGCGCGGACCATGGACGAACTCGCGGCGGACCTGCGGGTGATGCCGCTGGCGCAAGCGGCGGCGGCGGCCTTCCCGGTCCGGTCCCTCACCGAGGCCGAGACGCGGGGACTGTCGCACGGCGCCAGCCTGAGCGCGGCGGGCTTCGCCGGACCGGTGGCCGCGCTGGCGCCGGACGGGACCCTGGTCGCGCTGGTCGAGGAGCGCGACGGCCAGGCCCGCCCGCTGGCCGTGTTCGTCCCCTAAGGCCTGCTCAGCTTTCCCTCTTGCCACAACTCTCCCCCCTGTCCCATCGCACGCTCGTGATCATGGGATCACTACTGCTAGAACGATAGTGATCCCATGATCACGAAAGGGACCACCCGAGCCGCGGGGGAGGCCGCGCGAGTGGTCGGCGCTCCCAGCCGCGGTGGCATGGCAGGCTTGGATGGCGGGAGAGCGCCGGGCGGGTCGGCGGGCATCACCGGGTACCGCCCGGCGCAACGAAACGAAGGAGACACGGGTGCAGCGGTGGCGGGGCCTCGCGGACGTGCCTGCGGGCTGGGGCCGGTCCGTGGTGACCATCGGCGTTTTCGACGGCGTCCACCGGGGCCACCAGTACATCCTCAACCGCGCCGTGGAGGTCGCCCGCGGGCTCGGGAATCCCATGGCCGTGGTCACGTTCGACCCGCATCCGTCCGAGGTGGTCCGGCCCGGCTCACACCCCGCGCTCCTGTGCACCGCCAGCCGGCGCGCCGAACTGCTGGCCGGGCTGGGCGCGGATGCCGTCTGCATCCTGCCGTTCACCCCCGAGTTCTCACGCCTCAGCCCGGAGGAGTTCGTGCGCACGGTGCTCGTGGACCGGCTGCACACCGCCGCGGTGGTGGTCGGCGAGAACTTCCGCTTCGGGCACCGGGCGGCGGGCGACGTCGCTCAGCTGGCCGAGCTTGGCGGGAAGTACGACTTCACCGTCGAGGGCATGCCGCTGCTCGGTGACGGCGGGGCCAGGATTTCCTCGAGCGGCATCCGGAAGGAGCTGGCGGCCGGGGACGTGACGGGGGCGGCGGGCGACCTCGGGCGGATGCACCGGGTGGAAGGCACCGTCGTGCCCGGGCACCGGCGCGGGAAGGCGCTCGGCTTCCCCACCGCCAACCTGCGGACGTTCCCGCACACCGCCGTCCCCGCCGACGGCGTCTACGCGGGGTGGCTGGCCGTCCTCGGCGCGGAGGGGCAGGAACTCCAGCGTTGGCCCGCGGCGATCTCGGTGGGCACCAACCCGACCTTCGACGGGCGGGACCGGGTCGTGGAGGCTTACGCACTCGACCGGGACGGTCTGGACCTGTACGGCGCGCACGTAGCGGTGGATTTCGCGGCCCGGCTGCGCGACACGGAGCGCTTCGACTCCGCGGCCGCCCTCGCCGAGCAGATGCGCCGCGACGTCGACCAGGCCCGGGCCATCACAGCGGACCAGCCCGGATAGCGGCCCAGCTCAGGCTCACCGGGCCGGGCCAGTGGCCGGGCCGTGATACCGTGATGGGTGGTCGGCATCGCCGGCCGGGTCAGCTGCACCCTCAAGCGGCTGGCCGAGGGGCTTCGTGCAGCTACTGTCACCGTCAGCCCCTGGCCCGGGCGGGTCCGTGATCCGCGCAGGCACTCATGATCAGACGCAAAGATGGGAATGCCACGTGCCGCTGGAAACAGCCGTGAAGACGGAGATCATCGCCGGGCACGCGACCACTGAGGGTGACACCGGTTCGCCGGAGGTCCAAGTCGCGCTGCTGACCAGGCGTATCAACGACCTGACCGAGCACCTCAAGGTGCACAAGCACGACCACCACAGCCGTCGCGGCCTGCTGCTGCTCGTCGGCCGGCGCCGCCGGCTGCTGAAGTACCTGTACCGCACGGACATTGAGCGCTACCGCGCGCTCATCGGGAAGCTAGGCCTGCGCAGGTAGGTTCATAACAGTATCGAGTTCAAACGTCCCGCGGCTCCGGCCCGGGGGCGCACAGGGCACCAGGGCCGGTCCTCGGTAGTGGTTCTCGGGTCAGGGTCACGTACCAGGGCCGAGGGCTTCGATCGAAGACCGGCCGGCAGCCAGCCCGGCCAGACGCCGGCGCGTCACCCGCCAGGGGCGGGCGCGGGACCTCACACGAGGAGGTCTCACCCGTGCAGGGTGTGCACACCGCCGACGCGTTCATCGATAACGGCGTGTTCGGCACTCACACAATCAGATTCGAAACGGGCCGCCTGGCCCGCCTGGCCAACGGCTCCGCGGTCGTCTATCTCGACGACGAGACCATGGTGCTCTCGGCCACCTCAGCGTCCAAGCAGCCCAAGGAAGGGCTCGACTTCTTCCCGCTCACGGTGGACGTCGAAGAGCGGATGTATGCGGCCGGCCGCATCCCCGGCTCCTTTTTCCGCCGCGAGGGCCGCCCGTCCGAGGACGCCATCCTGACCTGCCGCCTGATCGACCGGCCGCTGCGCCCCTCGTTTGTGAAGGGCCTGCGCAACGAGGTCCAGATCGTCGAGACGATCATGGCGCTGCATCCCGAGCATCTGTACGACGTGGTGGCGATCAACGCCGCCTCGCTGTCCACCCAGCTTGCCGGGCTGCCGTTCTCCGGGCCGATCGGCGGCGTACGGGTCGCTCTCATCAAGGGCCAGTGGGTGGCATTCCCCACCCATACCCAGCTCGAGGAGGCCACCTTCGACATGGTGGTCGCCGGCCGGGTGCTCGACGACGGCGACGTCGCCATCATGATGGTGGAAGCGGAGTCCACACCGCACACGCTCAGGCTGCTGGCCGATTCCGGCAGCGGCGCGGCCGGGCCGACCGAGGAGACGGTGGCCGAGGGGCTGGAGGCGGCCAAGCCGTTCATCAAGGTGCTCTGCGAAGCGCAGCAGCGCGTCGCCGCGCAGGCCGCGAAGGAGACCGGTGACTACCCGGTCTTCGCCGACTACGGCCAGGACGTCTACGACGCCCTCGCCGCCGCGGTGAGCGACGAGCTCGCCAAGGCGCTGACGATCGCCAGCAAGCAGGACCGGGAGGCCGAGACCGACCGGGTGAAGGCGCTGGCCACGGAGAGGCTCGCGGAGCAGTTCGAGGGGCGTGAGAAGGAGATCAGCGGCGCCTACCGCGCGCTCACCAAGAAGCTGGTCCGGGAGCGGATCATCAGCGACGGCGTGCGCATCGACGGCCGCGGCCTGGCCGACATCCGCCAGCTGTCCGCGGAGTCCCACGTGCTGCCCCGGGTGCACGGGTCGGCGCTGTTCGAGCGCGGCGAGACGCAGATACTCGGCGTCACGACGCTGAACATGCTCCGGATGGAGCAGATGATCGACACGCTCAACCCCGAGCGGACCAAGCGGTACATGCACAACTACAACATGCCGCCCTATTCGACCGGGGAGACCGGGCGGGTCGGCTCGCCGAAGCGGCGGGAGATCGGCCATGGCGCGCTCGCCGAGCGGGCGCTGATCCCGGTGCTCCCGGCGCGGGAGGAGTTCCCGTACGCGATCCGGCAGGTGTCGGAGGCGATCGGCTCCAACGGCTCCACCTCCATGG
>DAITAE010000794.1:0-1878 GCA_036824445.1 Streptosporangiaceae bacterium
TGCTGGCCGGCACCGTGCGCCCGAGCGCCTCGGCCATGGCCCGGACGTGGTGCGGGCCGGCGCCGCAGCAGATGCCCACGTAGTTCACCCCGAGATCGCGGGCGGCCACCGCGAAGTCGGCCATCTCGAACCGTGTGCAGCTGAACGGGTCGAGCGCCAGTGGGAAGACCCGGTTCACGCCGTCCGCCCGCAGCGACTCCATCGTGGGCGAGGCCTCGGTGGTCCGGTACGGAACCGGCTGAGCGGCCACGGCGCAGTCGACCTGTTCCCTGATCCTGGCGATCAGCGGCAGCATCGTGGCGGGCCCGCGGTCGCAGTTCAGCCCCACGATGTCGGCGCCGTGGTCGGCCAGGATCTTGCACGCTTCGACGTAGTCGTAACCATCCCACGTCTCAGCCGGCCCGGTGGTTGCCAGCGTCACCATGGCCGGCAGGCCAAGCTCCCGGCTGACCTCCAAGCCGATCAGTGCCTCGCCGAGGTAGTCGTTGGTCTCCGCGATGACAAAGTCGATGCCCTCGTCGGCAGCCCAGCCCAGCTGCTCGGCATACATGGCGCGCACCGCGTCAGCGGTAGCCGGGTCGTGCGGGTTATAGGCCCACGTGTTGCACACGTTGCCGGCCACCAGGGCGCCGCCTTCCGCCGCCACCTGCCGGGCCAGCCGCACGGCCTGCCTGTTCATCGCCTCCAGCTCGGACTCGCGGCCCACCTGGCGCAGCTTGTCGCGGTGGGCGTAGTAGGTCAGCGCCACCATGACGTCCGCACCCGCGCGCAGGAACTCCCTGTGCAGCTCGGTGACGGCATCCGGGAAATCCACCACCGCCTCGGGCACGTAGGCGCCCGCCTTGACGTAGCCCCTGCGCTCCAGCTCGAACACATATCCTTCTGCCCCCAGCACCGTGCCCTGGGCGAGGCGGTCGGCCAGGACCGAGCCCGTTCCTGTCATGATCGCGTGTCCCCTCCCTCTCGCTCGCGGATCATTTACCACCGTGCCGCAACCGATCGACGTAGCCAGCTGATGCCGGTGGGGACAGTCACTCTATGACGATCATCGGCGGTGCGACAGGCCGCACCTGCGCCTGGCTTCAGGCGTTCGCCGCATGCCGCCAGAAGTCCCGCATCAGGGCGGGCGCGGTTGGCCCGGCCATTTCCATCTGGCTCAGCAGAATGCTTACCGTCCCGGTGGACGGCGTGATATGCGCTGCCGTTCCGGTGCCGCCGACCCAGCCGTAGCGTCCCGGCACGTTCCATGGATCGATGGCCTCGACGTCGACCGAGCCGCCGAAACCCCAGCCCTGGCCCTCCAGGAACAATCGGCTGGCATCGCGCTGGGGCTGGGTCAGCTGGTCGGTGGTCATCTGCCGCACCGAAGCGGGCGACAACAGCTGCCGACCGCCGGCGCGCCCGCCGGCGAGCAGCATCCGGGCGAAGGAGTGCCAGTCATCGACGGTCGAGACCAGGCCGCCGGCTGCGGAGGGGAACGCCGGCAGGCTGCTCCACTGCCCGCCGGGGGCGTCAACAAGCTCGAGACCGCCCGCTGGATCCGTCCGGTAGTAGCTGGTGAACCGGGCGAGCTTGCCGGCCGGTACGTCGAATCCGGTATCGACCATGCCGAGCGGCCCGAACAGCCGCTCGGCCAGGAACTCGGGCAAAGGACGGCCCGAGACCCGGGCGATCAGCACGCCCGCGATGTCGGAGCAGGTGTTGTACAGCCACGCCTCGCCCGGCTGGTGCAGCAGCGGAATGCGGGACAGCGCCGCCATCCATTCGTCTGGCGCCGCGACGAGTTGTGGCTGCGGCGGTCCCTGTTTCAGCTCGCTGAACAGCAAGCCGACCGCCGGCAGCGAGAAGTCGGACGGGAAGCCGTACCCAGCACGAAAG
>DAITAE010000795.1:0-1874 GCA_036824445.1 Streptosporangiaceae bacterium
TGCTGCAGTGCCGTGATGCCAGCCGGCGGGATGCGGGCGGTGTCGACCCGGATGAGCCAGGACGCGCCGCCAGTGGTGAGGCCGCCGGGCCCCAGCGCGGCCGGGTTCACCAGCACCGGGCCGTAGGTGATGAAGGTGCCCTGCACCAGGGCACCCGAGGTCCCGAGCAAGCTGAGCCGCCAGTAGGGCGCGCGCGGGTCGCGCACGCGGAACAGGCCGGTGACCCGGAGCCGGGCCGGGGCCCTGGTCGTGCTGTCGTGCAGGCCCAGCGTGTCCCGGACAGCGAGGCCGAGCATGCGAGCGGTGGTCACCGGCAGCGCCACACCGATGGGCTGGCCGCGCCGGAGCGGCCCGGGCCAGCTCCCAGCCGTCAGCTCGGTATGCGCGGTGACCCCGCCGAGAACCGCCGCCTGGATCAGCGGGACGGTGCCCCGGCGGTGCGGCAGCGGCAGCGCCAGCTGGTCAGACCAGCGGCCACTGACCAGCGTGAAGGGAATTGTTCCCAGCGCCGAGCGCAGCGAGGAGCGGATGACCGGCGTGTCGGCGCTGGCGGTGGCCGCGCCGACCTGGCCGCTGATCAGGATCGGCGTGCCTGGCTGGCTCGCCAGCCGCCGGTGGGCCGCCGCAGGCAGCGCCCTGGCGCCGAAGTCGGCCAGGGCCGTCGCGACGGCCACCGAGGTGAGGATCGCGAACAGGAGGCTGGCGGCAGCAGGGGAGCGGATCCGAGCCGCCGCAGCACGAACGACGCCCGCGCACCGCGGAGCCTGCCCGCATGCGCCGCCCGGCCGGCGTCGCCGCCGGCGCGCCTGATCGTGCCCATGGTGCTGACGGTACGTACTGGCCGCGGGCGGGCGGCAGGTGCGGAGCAGGATGGTTACCCGGTTGTCATGTTTTCCCGGGCAGGCCCGGTGACGGCTCGGCGGGCCGCTGCCGCGGCTCGAAATCGGACTTGCTGACGCGGCGGCGGAACACGTAGTACGTCCAGCTCTGGTAGGCGAGCACCACCGGCAGCAGGACGACGGCGACGACCGTCATCACCTTGAGCGAGTACGCACCGGACGCGGTGTTGTGCACGGTGAGGTTGTAGGCCGCCCTGGTGGACGAGACCATCACGTTGGGGTACAGGCCGACAAAGATCGACACGATGCACGACGCGATCGTGACCGTGGTCGCCGCGAAAGCGAAGCCCGCCCGGCGCTCGTACACGAGCCAGACGGCGGCGATGGCAGCGAGGATGGCCAGCAGCTCGATCGGGTTGAGGAAAAAAGTGCCGCTGTAGGTCACGTGCGTCCAGATGGCGAAGCCCACGACGGCGGCGCCGGTGAAGGGGGCAACCCGGCGGGCCAGCAGCCCGGAACGCTCGCGCATGTCGCCGGTGGTCTTCAGGCCGAGGAACGTGGCGCCGTGCAGCGCACAGACCAGGACCAGGGTGATCCCGGTGAACAGCGGATACGGCTGGAGCAGGTCCCAGAAGCTGCCGGTGTAGTTCTGGCTGGAGTTGATGGGCAGCCCGTGCAACAGCCCGCCCAGCACCACGCCGGTCAGCAGCGGGGCCAGCAGGCTGCCCACGGTCAGCAGCACATCCCAGGTGCGGCGCCAGCGCACCGCGTCGCGCTTGCCCCGGTACTCGAAGGCCAGGCCGCGGACGATCAGGGACGCCAGCAGCAGCACCATCGCGAGGTAGTAGGCCGAGAACATCGTGGCGTACCAGCCGGGGAACGCGGCGAAAATCGCGGCCGCGGCCACGATCAGCCATACCTCGTTGCCGTCCCACAGCGGCCCGATCGTGTTGATGACGGCCCGGCGCCCGGCGTCGTCGGTGCCGACCAGGTCGTGCAGCATGCCGACGCCGAAGTCGAACCCCTCCAGGATGA
>DAITAE010000796.1:0-1873 GCA_036824445.1 Streptosporangiaceae bacterium
CCGAGGCCCTTGCCGAATTTCAGGCCGCAGCAACCGCTGCATGATCAACAACCCGGGGAACTGTCCAAGATCCTTGACACACGCCACCCCCGGCCCGGGCCGGCATGGATTGCCGGGTAGAGCCGCGCCGGTCCGCACGCCTGGCGTGCGCGCAAGCCACCGTTCCTCGCGTTGATCGGCGGCGGCTCCTCGCGTTGATCGGCGGCGGCCTGCAGGTGGCGCTTGCGGGAGGCATATCGCATGCCGCGGCTGCGTGGCAAGCAGCCGCCGGCGGCGCTTCCGCGGCGCCCACAGGCTCAGCCACGCCGGCCATCGCATACGGCGAAATAAGGTGCGGCCTGTTCGGGCCGATCCCTCCGTCCGGGTGAGGACGATCCTCACGCCACCCTCTGCCAGCGACCCGATGAGGAAGCGCATCTTCTCCCCAACGGCGGCGATCATCCGGCGGTACCGGAGCTCTGGACACCGTGCCGAACAGCGGCACGGCACGCCCGATCCATGCTGAGGGCCGACCACTAATACTGCAACGGCACTTATGTAGTTCGTCTGTGGTGGGATGATTTCGGCGTGGTGGCTGATCTTGTCGCGGGTGAGCTGGAACGGGTGCATGCGCGGATCGCGGGCCGGTTTGCGCGTTCGGAGCCGCGGGCGCGGGTGCGGGAGTATGTGTCTGGCCTGGTGGCGGGCCTGGAGCGGAAGAACGGCTGGACGCTGGCCGAGCGGGCGGGTGAGGCGGGCCCGGATGGGATGCAGCGGCTGCTGCGCCGCGCGGACTGGGATGTCGACGGGGTCCGCGACGAGGTGCGCGGCTATGTGATCGAGCGCCTCGGCGAGCCGGATGGGGTGCTCATCGCTGATGAGACCGGCTTTTTGAAGAAGGGCACCCGCTCGGCCGGTGTGCAACGGCAGTATTGCGGGACGGCCGGGCGGACCGAGAACTGCCAGATCGGGGTGTTCCTGGCCTATGCCTCTTCCCGCGGGCACGCGCTGATCGACCGTGAGCTCTACCTGCCGCAATCGTGGGCGGATGACCGGGAACGGTGCAGGGCGGCGGGCATCCCCGATGAGGTGGATTTCACCACCAAGCCACGCCAGGCCCAGCAGTTGCTGCAGCGGGCTCTCGATGCAGGGGTGCCGTTCGCCTGGTTCACCGCCGATGAGGCCTACGGGCAGGCCAAATACCTGCGGGCCTGGCTGGAAGAACGCGACGTGCCCTACGTGGTGGCCATCCGCTGCAGCGATACCTTCACTACTGCCGGTGGTGAGCAGCGGGCCGATGCGCTGATCGCGGCGCTGCCCGCCCGGTCGTGGCAGCGGCTGTCCGCCGGCGCAGGGGCACACGGCCCCCGCGAATACCACTGGGCGCGAGTCCCGGTCGCTGCCGGGGCCAGCACTGGGCGCGGGCACTGGCTGCTGGCCCGCCGCTCCCTGGCCGACCCGGCGGAGATCGCCTACTACGCCTGCCACGGCCCCCGCCGCTCCAGCGTGGCGGACCTGGCCTGGATCGCCGGCAGCCGCTGGCACATCGAAGAATGCTTCCAGCAAGCCAAGGGCGAAGCCGGGCTCGATCACTACCAGGTCCGCTCCTGGCGCGCCTGGTATGCCCACATCACCCTCTCGATGCTGGCCCTGGCCTGGCTGGCGGCCAGCAGGGGCCAGGCCGCAAAAGGGGAACCGCCGTCAGTGACCCAGGCATGATCGGCTACACGCTACCGGAGATCCGCCGGCTGTTCACGAGCCTGATCCAGGCTTGCGCACCCGATCCTGAGCGCGTCTGGTCCTGGTCAGCCTGGCGGCGACGACGTCAATACCAGGCCCGGCTCTGCCACTACCGGCGACGCGGCTATGTCCTCACTTAAGTGCCGTTGCAGTA
>DAITAE010000283.1:0-6350 GCA_036824445.1 Streptosporangiaceae bacterium
CATGCCGAGCGGGACCGCGCAACGCCCCTCCGACGTGCTCACCATCTACGGCGGGACCACCGTGGAGGTGCTCAACACCGACGCGGAGGGACGCCTGGTGCTCGCCGACGCTCTCGCCCGGTCCGGGTCCGACTCCCCCGACGTGCTCGTCGACGTGGCGACGCTGACCGGCGCCCAGGTGGTGTCGCTCGGTCCACGAGTGGCCGGCGTGATGGCCAACGATGACGCGCTGCGGGACGCGGTCGTGGACGCGGCCGGGCGGGCCGGTGAGGCGATGTGGCCGATGCCGCTCCCCGACGAGCTCCGCAAGGGCCTGGAGTCGTCCGTCGCCGACCTCACCAACGTGGCCCCGGACCGCAACGGGGGGATGCTGGTGGCCGGGCTGTTCCTGCGCGAGTTCGTGCCCCCGGGGGTGCGCTGGGCGCATCTGGACATCGCCGGGCCGTCGTACAACGACGGGTCGCCACATGGGTATACCCCCAAGGGCGGGACAGGAGCCGCCACCAGGGCCCTGGTCCAGATCGCGCAGGATATGGCGGACGGGCGCTTGTAGCCGGGCCAGGCGGGCAGGTGACTCGGGAGACGACCAAGGAGCATTCTTGTGGCGGACAGCAGCGACCGGTACGACATCGTCATTCTGGGGGGCGGCAGCGGTGGCTACGCCTGCGCGCTGAGAGCGGCCGAGCTCGGCAAGCGCGTCGCGCTCATTGAGAAGGACAAGGTCGGCGGCACCTGCCTGCACCGGGGGTGCATCCCGACGAAGGCTCTCCTGCACGCGGCGGAGATCGCCGACCAGGCGAACGAGGCCGAGGCGTTCGGCGTGCGGGCCCGCCTCGACGGCATCGACATGGCGGGGGTCAACGCCTACAAGAAGAAGGTGGTCGACCGGCTCTGGAAGGGCCTGCAGAGCACGATTGCGAGCCGCGAGGTCGACACCGTCTCCGGTGACGGCCGCCTGGTCTCGCCGACCGCGGTCCAGGTCGGCGACACGGTCTACGAGGGCGCCCACGTGGTGCTGGCGACGGGCTCCGAGCCCAGGAGCCTGCCCGGGCTGGCGATCGACGGCCAGCGGGTCATCACCAGTGACGATGCGCTCGGGCTCGACCGGGTACCGGGGTCGGTGGTGATCCTGGGCGGCGGGGTCATCGGGGTGGAGTTCGCCAGCGTCTGGCGGTCATTCGGTGCCGAGGTGACCATCGTCGAGATGCTCCCCCACCTGCTGCCCCCGGAGGACGAGTCCAGCTCGAAGCTGCTGGAGCGTGCCTTCCGCCGGCGCGGAATCGCCTACCAGCTGGGGGCCACGTTCGAAGGGGTGAAGGAGGCACCGGACGGGCTGACCATCACCCTGGAAGGCGGGAAGACACTCAACGCCGAGCTGATGCTCGTCGCCGTCGGCCGCGGCCCGGTGTCGGCCGGGCTCGGGTACGAGGAGGCCGGGGTGACGATGGACCGCGGCTTCGTGATCGTGGACGAGTACTGCCGCACCAACGTCCCGACCATCTCAGCGATCGGTGACCTCACCCCCGGGCTCCAGCTCGCGCATGTCGGCTTCGCCGAGGGGATCATGGTCGCCGAGCGGGTCAGCGGGCTGGAGGTGACCCCGATCGACTATGACGGGGTACCACGGATCACCTACAGCGACCCCGAGGTCGCTTCCGTGGGGATCACCTCGGCGACAGCGGCCGAGCGCGGGATCGAGACCACCGAGTTCACCTACAACCTCGGCGGGAACGGCAAGAGCGTCATCCTGCAGACGCAGGGCGCGGCCAAGGTCATCGCCGCGGCGGACGGGTCTTCGGGCAGGCCGGGGCCGGTGCTCGGCGTGCACCTGGTCGGCGCCCGGGTCGGCGAGCTCATCGCCGAGGGCCAGCTCATCTACAACTGGGAGGCGCTGCCGTCGGAGGTGGCGCAGCTCATCCACCCGCACCCCACCCAATCGGAGGTGATCGGCGAGGCGCATCTCGCACTTGCCGGAAAGCCCCTCCACACGCACGCCTGACCGGGAGCATGCTCAGCAGAGACCCCGCCACCGGGCACCCACGAACGATTGACAAAACGAAGGAGTCACCCAAAGCCATGTCGGTCTCCGTATCCATGCCCCAGCTGGGCGAGAGCGTCACCGAAGGCACCGTCACGCGCTGGCTCAAGAAAGAGGGCGAGCGGGTGGAGGCGGACGAGCCACTCCTTGAGGTTTCCACGGACAAGGTCGACACCGAGATCCCCTCGCCGGTGTCCGGGGTCCTCCGCGGCATCACGGTCGCCGAGGACGAGACCGTTGCCGTCGGCGCCGAACTGGCGGTGATCGACGAGACCGCGGACGGGGCGGCAGGGGCAGCGGCCCCGCCCGCCGAGGCCGCCCCAGGACAGGCACCCCCGGCCGAGGCCGCCCCAGGACAGGCGCCCGCGGCCGAGGCGGCGCAGCAGCAGCCCCAGGCCGAGGCCGGCCAGGAGTACCCGCCTGCTCCCGCGCCGGGTGAGGAGCCCGGCCCGGAATACGAGCCTGCCGGCCAGCCCGCCGGGGCGGCCCAGACGGGACACCCTGCCGAGTCGGTGTTCACGCCCGTGCCCCCTGCGCAGCAGCCCCCGGCGGAGCAGCCCGCGCAGGCCGAGCAGGCCCCGCCCCAGCAGGCCGAGCAGCCCCCGCCCGCCGCACCCTCGGCTGACGGAGCCCAGCCCGCCGAGGCCCCACCGGCTGAGGCTGCCCCCCCGGCTCCGCCGCCCCAGGAACCGGCGGCCCCAGCGACCGCTGCCCCGACAGCACCACCGGCCGCGCCCGCTGCGACGGCACCGCCGCCGCCATCCCCGGAACCGGCGGCCCCGGGAGCCGCGCCGGCCGCCGTGCCGACGCTGACCACGGCCGACGGCCCCTACGTCACCCCGCTCGTGCGCAAGCTCGCGACCGAACACGGCGTGGACCTCGCCGCCGTCACCGGGACCGGGGTCGGCGGCCGCATCCGCAAGCAGGACGTGCTCGAAGCCGCGAGAGCCGCGCGGGCGTCGGCGCCCGCAGCCGCAGCCCCCGCACCCGCGGCCGCAGCTCCCGCCGCCGCACCGGCGGCCGCAGCGCCAGCCGCCACGGCACCCCCCGCCACGGCAGCACCCGCTCCAACCGGGACGGCCGCGCCGCCAGCGGCCGCCGCCGCATCCGCGCGAGCCGTCGTCCCGTCCAGCCTGCGCGGCACCACCGAGCGCATGTCCCGGGCCCGCCAGGTCATCGCCCGGCGCATGGTCGAGTCGCTGCAGACCTCGGCCCAGCTCACCACCGTGGTCGAGGCCGACGTCACGGAGATAGCCCGGCTGCGGGAGCGCGCCAAGGCCGACTTCGAGGCCCGCGAGGGCGTCAAGCTGTCCTTCCTGCCCTTCTTCGCGCTCGCCACGGTAGAGGCGCTCAAGGTACACCCGAAGCTGAACGCGATCATCGACACCGAGGCGGGCCAGGTGACCTACCACGACGCCGAGCACCTCGGCATCGCCGTGGACACCGAACGCGGGCTGATGGTGCCCGTCATCCAGAACGCCGGCGACCTCAACATCGGCGGGCTCGCGAGGAAGATCGCCGACCTGGCGGCACGCACCAGGGCCGGGCAGGTCAGCCCCGACGACCTCGCCGGCGGGACGTTCACGCTCACCAACACCGGCAGCCGGAAGGCATTGTTCGACACGCCGATCATCAACCAGCCACAGGTGGGGATCCTGGGCACCGGCGCGGTGGTGAAGCGGCCGGTGGTCGTGGAGGACCCCGCGCTCGGCGAGGTGATCACCGTGCGGTCCATGGTGTACCTGGCGCTCACCTACGACCACCGGCTAGTCGACGGCGCCGACGCCGCCCGCTTCCTGGCCACGGTGAAGGACCGGCTCGAGGAAGGTGAGTTCGAAGCCGAACTCGGGCTCTGACCGGCCAGGCGCGGGACCGCCCGCGAGGCCGGCCGGCGCCCGGGCCGGCGGGGAGTCAGCCATGGGGGCACTGAGGATCGCGGTCACCGGATCGACTGGCCTGATCGGGACCGCCCTGGTGCAGGAGTTGCGCGCTCGTGGCCACCGCGTGGTCAGGCTGGTCCGCCAGGCGCCGGCCGGCGAGGACGAGATCGCCTGGGATCCTCTCGCGCCCGCGGGCGGGCTCAGGCCCGGCGCCCTGGACGGCGTCGACGCCGTGGTCCACGTGGCGGGGGCGAACGTGGCCGGCCGGCGCTGGACCGCCGCCTACAAGGAAGAGATCCGGGCGAGCCGGGTCCGTGGCACCAGGGCGCTGGTCAGCGCGATGGCAGCGGCGAGCACGCCGCCATCCGTTCTGCTGTCGGGTTCGGCCATCGGCTGGTACGGGGACATCGGTGGACGGGAAGTAGACGAGTCGTCCCCCGCCGGTTCCGGCTTCCTGCCCGGCGTGGTCGAGCAGTGGGAAGCCGCGGCGGGCCAGGCAGCGGAGGCCGGCGTCCGCGTGGTCACGATGCGGGCCGGCGTCGTGGTGTCGCGGCACGGCGGGATCCTGGCCCGGCTGCTGCCGCCGTTCCGGCTCGGGCTGGGTGCCCGGCTGGGATCGGGCACCCAGGCGATGAGCTGGATCACGCTGGCGGACTACGCCGCGATCGTGAGCTTCCTGCTCGCCCACCCGGAGATCTCGGGGCCGGTGAACCTCACCACGCCGCACCCGGTCACCAACGCCGAGTTCACCTCCGCCCTGGCGGCTGCGCTGCACCGTCCCGCGCTGTTTTTCGTGCCGGAACCGGCGCTCCGGCTCGCACTCGGCGATGTCAGCAGCGACATACTCTCCAGCGCGCGGGTCATGCCGCGGCGCCTGGAAGCGGCGGGCTACCGGTTCCGGTTCCCGGACCTGCCCGCGGCGCTGGCCGCGGAACTGGCAGCCGGGCCGCGGGAACGGGCCGGGATCAGCCGAGGAAGCCGGTGATCGCGGCGGAGAACAGCGCCGGGTCGTCGAGCCACGGGAAGTGGCCACCCCCCGGCTGGACCGTCAGCTCGCCGCGCGGGAACAGACCCGCGGCTTGCGCCGCGGACTCGGGGGTGGGGGCGAGATCCACCTCCCCGGCATAGACCAGGACCGGCACGGCGAGCCCGGCCAGGGCGGCCCGGGTGGCCGGCGGGTCGAACGCGCCGTCCGCGTAGTAGCCGGCCTCCACCGCGGGTACCCGCCCCTCGAACTCCATGACCGCGTGAGCCCGCGCGGCATCGTCCCACCGGCCGTAGTAGAACGGCAGGTACGTGCGCATGTTCTCGGTCGTGTCCACGCCCGCCACGGCAGCCAGGATCGCCTCCCGGGCGGCCGGGTACCAGGGTTCATCCGACCGGCGTGCCGTCGCGGCCAGGAGCTCCTCGTCCGTCGGCTCCAGCCCCAGTGCCCGCAGCCCGGGCGTCAGCAGGACCAGGTGACCCAGCCGGTCCGGATACGACGCGGCGTAGAGCGCGGCCAGGTTGGCCGCGGCCGAGTGGCCGAGCAGGTCCATCCGCTCCAGCCCGAGATGCGCCCGGAGCGCCTCGACGTCGCCCACCATCGCGTCGCACCGGTAGCTCGCCGGGTCGGCGGGAACGGCTGATGCCCCCGTTCCCCGCACCTCGAGCATGACGAGCTGCCGCGAGCCCGCCAGCCCGCCAAGATCCCCCAGGTAGTCAGGGCTCAGGCCGGGGCCACCGGGCAGGCAGACCAGCGGCCGGCCGGTTCCCTGCGTACGGAACGCGAGCTGGGTGCCGTCGTAGGAGGCGAAGTGGGTCACACCACCATGGTCGGGAGCTGCGCTCCGGTTCAGCCAGCGGTTCCGCGACGGGCGAACGTCAAGCGTCCTGACCTGGTGCCGCCCGCTCATCCTGCCCCGGCGCGGGCCCGTGCTGGTGCGCGCGCGGCTGCCGGAACAGGTCGCGGTATCCCTGTCCGGCCGAATAGTCGCCGAAGAGCGGCACCTTCCAGAACGGTGGCAGCGGCCCCGGGTCGCCCTTCAGCGCAGCGAGCCGGCTGAAGGTGAGCCGCAGCAGCCGCCGGGCCCCGATCATCGCCAGCAGTGCCAGCGGCAGCTCGGCCACCAGCGCCAGCGTGAGGCTGTCGGCGAAGCCGCGGGTGCCCCAGTCCAGCGTGGTGTCGAACCACGCATCGCAGCAGAGCAGGGTCGCCAGCACGACCAGGCACAGGATCAGTATCTGGCGGCGCCGCCACGCGGCCCACGCGGTGGCCGCGAACGCCAGGAACAGGACTGCGTCGAACCCTATCCAGGCGGCACTCCAGCCACCGGCCCGGTAGCGCAAGGGCAAGGTGACCGCGAGCACGCCGATCCAGGCCGCCAGCCCGGCCGCACAGACCAGGGCCGCCGCGATGAGGAGCCGCCGGCGCCAGCTGCTGCGGGCCCCGG